>NZ_LWFU01000975.1:0-10071 GCF_001635135.1 Oleiphilus sp. HI0080 | reverse complement strand
AACATGAAATCGACGGCAACTTTGAGTTTTGGCCCGAAGCGAAAAGGCAGCTAGCAAACGTGCACTGGGACCGACAGCTGCTGTCTCGCATAACTAGGGGCGGGATGAGCGGCGCACGTATTATACTTAAGTGGCTACTATTTGGTGTATTACTCGCATCGGCGATTCGTGCCTTTGTTAGCTTGGAGGACTTCCAGAATTATTTTGGCCCAACGATATTCGGACTGATCGCGACATTAATCGCGGCAACCATTATTGAGGTATGTTCAGAAGGATCAACGCCCATCGCGGCAGACTTAATGACCAGAGCCAACGCTCCGGGCAACAGCTTTGCTTTTTTGATGGGCGGCGTGGCAACGGACTACACCGAGATCATGGTGATAAAAGAAACAACCAGCTCCTGGAAAACGGCGCTGTTTTTACCCTTGCTGACGCTGCCACAGGTGTTTGTCGTTGCCTGGCTGCTCAATGTGAGCAGCTAGCACCAGCAAAGCCTAAGACAGAATATCCAGAAACTGCTCTAGCTCTTGATCCGTGGTATTGAAAGAGGATACTAAACGCACCAGCGTTGCGTTTTCTCGAGCGATACCCTTAGAAAGAAAACGCTCAGGCCATTCCCCAAATATCGCTCCGGCATCACGGAGCTCTTTTATCTTTTGATTGTCGATAAGGGCAAACACCTCATTACCATCAACTGGCCAGATGACTTCCGCAAATGCGCTGGCCTCGATACCCGTCATAATACGTCGCGCTGCTGCATTGCTTTTTTCTGCCAGCCCGCGCCAGTGATCAGCCTCTAGCCACGCACAAAACTGCGAGCCGAGTAAGCGCCCTTTTGACAACAAGTGCCCCGCTCGCTTTCTACGGAATTCAAAATCTTTCGCCAAGCTCTTATCGAAGAAAACAACGGCCTCTGCGGCCAGCGCGCCGTTCTTACTTGCACCCAAACAAAGCACATCCACTCCTAGCTTCCACGTCATTTCTGCGGGTGTACAGCCAAGCCCTACCAATGCGTTCGCGAAACGTGCTCCATCCATATGGACGCGCATATCATACGCTTTGGCAAGTTGAGTTAAAGCACTCAGCTCATCGAGACTAAAGGCTGATCCAGTTTCGCTAAGCTGGGTCAGACTTAGCGCTCTGGGAGTAGATGTGTGAGGGTCATGACCGTCAAACCGCTCAAGATACTGTCTTAACCCGCTCTCTGAGAGTTTTGGCTTATCAAGGTCTAGCCCAAGCAGACGAGCACCGCCGGTATAGAATTCTGGAGCACTTAGCTCATCATTAAGAATATGGGCGTGAGAATGGCAAACAATCAGCTCCCAAGGGCTTACGAGAGAAGACAGCGCTAAACAGTTAGCCGCAGTTCCAGACGCGACAAAATAAACCTGAACTTCGGTTTCGAAAAATTCCGCAAGCTTCTCCTCAGCCTGCTGCGTCCATCGATCAGTTCCATAACTAGATTCTGCCCCTGAATTCGCTGCAACAATTGCTTGAAGGATTTTTTCTGAAGCGCCGCTCTGATTATCGCTGCCAAAGTTCATAGTAAAAACATCTTCTTTCTAACCTGAGTTTAGATAATAGCGTCTAAAGCTTGCGCCAAATGCTCCTGCACTTGCTCAAGCTCGAGACTGGCATCAAGCACGATAAAACGTTTCGGGTCTTTCTTTGCGCGCTCCAAATAGGTCGTGCGAACACGACTAAAAAACTCTACTTTCTCTTCTTCGAAACGGTCCAGTTCGGCGCGTTTACTAGCGCGCGCCATACCAACCTCAATCGGAGCATCTAAAAGCAGCGTCACATCCGGTCGAAGCGCCCCTTGAACGAAGGTTTCAAGGTTAGACACTTTGTCACTCGGCAGCTGACGACCACCACTCTGGTAGGCAAAAGTAGCATCAGTGAATCGATCGCATACCACCCAGACGCCCCGCTCAAGCGCGGGCAAAATCTTCTCATTGAGATGCTGCGCCCTCGCAGCAAACATGAGTAAGAGCTCGGTATCAGGATGCACGGTCTCGTCCCTGCGCTGTATCAATACTTCCCGAATCTCTTCGGCTAAGGGGGTGCCACCAGGCTCTCGGGTAACAATGCAATCAATACCTTTCGCTCTTAACGTGCTTGCAATGAACTCGATGTTGCTGGATTTACCGACACCTTCGCCGCCTTCTACCGTAATAAACTTTCCACGCATAGTTTTACTCTTTGATCCGCGCTTGAACGCAGCTTCTTATTCGACCGTTGACCGGTAATCACTTCGACGACGCAATTGATACTGCCTGACGGCCTTATTGTGCTGCTCTATGGTTTCAGAAAAGGCATGCGAACCATCGCCTTTTGCCACAAAATATAAACTCTTTCCGGGCTTTGGATTTAACGCCGCAAAAATCGCGTCTCGCCCAGCGAGCGCGATTGGCGTAGGCGGTAATCCATTGATTCTATATGTATTGTAAGGGGTAAGCTCGCGCAGATGTTTACGCGTAATATTACCTTTATAACGGTCACCCAGCCCATAGATCACAGTGGGATCAGTCTGCAATCGCATCTTTTTATTCAATCTGCGTATAAATACACCCGCAATCTCCTCTCGCTCACTCGGCTTGCCAGTCTCTTTCTCTACGATCGAAGCCAAAATCAACGCCTCATACGCATTCGCCAATGGAAGCTTAGGCTTACGTTTTGCCCACTCGTCCATAAGAACCGCTTTTAATCGATCGTGCGCGCGCCGAAGAATGGAAAGATCGGTCTCCCCTCGATGAAAGAAATACGTATCAGGGTAAATACTCCCTTCAGGATGAGAAAATAGAAGCTGTGTTTTTTCCGGTACCTGCCCATTTAACGACGCCTTGTTAGAACTTGCTTCAGCACTCTTTTGAGATCCACCTATATCAGCCTGAAGTTTCGCCAAAACCTGCTTATCACTCAGATCATCAGTGACATGTTTAAGCCGTTTATCCGCCGCTAACACAGCGCGCGCTTCTCGAAATGTCGATCCCTCAATCAAAGAGATCTTATAACGCACCTGATTATTCGAGCTAAGCAGGGTGAACAACCCCGCCAAACTCAAGCCTGGCTCAATCTCAAACTCACCAGCCTTTAAGCTGGCCCCAAGATTTTTGTGGCGCAGATACACCTTGGCTATTTCTTCATATTGAATAATACCGAGCTGATGAAAATCTTGAATAACGCGGTTAGAAGAGACTCCGCTTTTTAGCTCGTAAACAAAGGGGGAAGAAATGGGTAAGGGCTTCTCAATATATCGGAGGTAAGCCAGCACAGCAGCAACCAACATTAAGCCTGAAAGCATTGCTCCGGCCACCAAAAATTTAATCAACTTCATAACGAAACCCAAACCGCTCCTTAACCCTCGACATTAGCTCTCTGCATTGAGGAACAATCGAATATTTCGCTTGTCCGAACTGAGCAACCGGCCATATGCCAAATACACTATTGATCATCGCTAGTCCGTCCGCAGCATACATATCGTCTAGCGTTAATGACTGTTCAGATAACGGAAGTGCATCTAGCTCTCCGGCAAGCAGGGCACTTAATAAGGTGCCGCGAATACCACAAGTCTTTATTTCTGGCGTTAAGAGACGACCACCCGAAAAAACGACCAGATTCGACTTCGTTCCCTCAATAACGCGCTGATGCTGATCTAACATCAAACCTTCAGGCGCATCACCAAGCTCTCTGGCTGCAAGGACTTGGTCGAGACGATTCATGTGCTTAATGCCAGCTAGATTCGGCTGCTCGCTTAATTGGTAAGCACACAGCTTTAGATCAATACCTTTTCTGTAGAAATCCGCTTGATACTGCGGCAATTCGAACGCTTGTAGGTGGAAATCTGTCACACTTGGCTGCATCGGGGCGTAACCACGACCACCCTCTCTGCGGATAGCAAAAAGCTTTACAAGGCCTGATTGATGCTCAATGAGCTGCATTCTTCGCACGACGTCTTCTAAAGCTTGATCAAACTGCTGAAGCATCTCAAGCGAAGGACCTAAAGCCAGAACCTCAACCCCCCGCAAAAAGCGAGCTCTATGGTAATCCAGCAATGGAACCATGCCATCAACGATACGAATGGTCTCGAAAATACCATCCCCATAAGACAAAGCTCGATTGCTTAGGCTAAGTGGCGAGGCGCCATCGTCGTCAAGAGAGCTGAATAGCAATGCACTCATAGCGATTGTGCTCAATTATTGGGGTTTAGGCGTTAACACAAAGCGACTACGATCACTTTGCTTGGTCTTGTTCTTCTTAGGATTGGATACTCGGTCTCGACTCGGCGTTGATTAGATACAGCGTATCGTCTTCAACAACATTTATAGTGCTTTGAAAATAAGCGTCCCGTTCGTACCGCCAAAACCAAATGAGTTACTCAATACCGTTGAAATCTCTGCTTCTCGAGCTTTGTTTGGAACAACGTCCAGCGCGACTCCCGGCTCTTGTTCTTCAACATTAATCGTTGGTGGTGCAACGTTATCTCGAATGGCGAGTATGCTAAACATCGCTTCAACCGCCCCTGCTGCGCCTAGCAGATGGCCAATCGATGATTTGGTTGAACTAACCAACAAACCGCTGCTGCTATGCGGGAATAAGCTTTCGATTGCTTTCGCCTCTGCGACATCGCCTAGGGGTGTAGATGTGCCATGCGCGTTAATATAATCCACTTGCTCGGCGGCTATTCCTGCATCATTCAGGGCATTTTCCATAGAAGCACGTGCGCCCTCGCCATCTTCTGAGGGCGAGGTGATATGAAAGGCATCATCACTCATACCAAAACCCACAACCTCCGCATAAATTTCCGCACCGCGAGCTAAGGCGTGCTCGTATTCTTCCAAAACAACGCAAGCGGCGCCATCGGAGAGAACAAAACCATCACGAGCCGTATCCCAAGGACGGCTCGCCTTTGTTGGCTCATCATTACGAGTAGAAAGAGCCTTCGCATTGGCGAAACCAGCCATAGCGACAGGAGTAGTAGCCATTTCCGCACCTCCGGCAAGCATCACATCTGCATCGCCGTAAGATATCGTGCGAGCGGCGTAGCCAATATTGTGCGTGCCCGTAGTACAGGCAGTAACAACTGCAATATTAGGCCCTTTAAAGCCATATTTAATCGCTACATTGCCAGAGATCATGTTAATGATCGCGCTTGGTACAAAGAACGGAGAGACGCGTCGCGAGCCAGATTTGTTATATGTATCCCGCATGGTCTCGATCATCTCGATACCACCGATCCCGGACCCCATCGCAACACCCGTTCGCTTTAGCTGACGCTCGTTCAAACCCTCTAGGTTCGCATCTTCGACAGCTTGCATACAGGCAATCATTCCGTAGTGCATAAATGGATCCATGCGCCTCGCTTCTTTGCGATCCAAATAATCACCAATATCCAAGCCTTTAAGTTCACCACCAATTTTTACGGGAAAGTCCGTGGTGTCAAAACGCTCTACAAAGCCTATACCGCTCTCTCCCGCTAGCAAACGCTGCCAAGTGTCAGCTACTGTATTGCCAAGCGGCGTCAAAGCACCAAGCCCCGTAACTACTACACGTCGTTTTGACATGAACTAACTCCGTAAAAAATTATAGGCGACGCAAATACCAAAAAACCGCCCAAAGCCGATTAGCTTGTGGACGGTTCGACGGTCGCGTTCGACTAATTATTGGTTAGCAATAATATAATCGATCGCTTCTTGTACTGTAGAAAGCTTTTCCGCTTCCTCATCAGGAATCTCTGTCTCAAACTCTTCTTCCAGAGCCATTACCAGTTCCACGGTATCAAGAGAGTCTGCACCGAGATCATCAACAAAAGAAGAAGTGTTTTGCACTTCAGCTTCTTTAACACCTAATTGCTCGCATACAATCTTTTTTACGCGTTCTTCTACAGTACTCATACATTCCTCTCTTAATGGAAACCGGTAGCTCAATTCAGCAGCGCCCCGTAAATCGTCTGAGCCCTCAAGCCGATAACGACCTCTTCTCGCGCTTCAGGCCAATTAATGCGTGCTAGTCTAGTTGAATCATTCAAGTGAGACAAGCATCTAAGCTATACCTTAAGACATATACATGCCGCCGTTAACATGGATCGTTTGACCGGTAACATAAGCAGCTTGGGTAGATGCCAAATAAGCGACGACAGACGCGACTTCCGCGGCAGTTCCGAGTCGACCAAGCGGGATCCTCGACAACATAGAGGCCTTATTATCCTCACTCAGTTCTTCTGTCATATCTGTTTGGATATATCCGGGAGCCACAGCATTGACAGTGATCCCGCGACTTCCGATTTCATGAGCCAAGGATCTCGTAAAGCCTTCTATCCCAGCCTTGGACGCACAATAATTTGCCTGACCTGGATTTCCCATCTGCGCGACAACAGAACTGACATTGATGATTCGTCCCCAGCGCGCCTTGGTCATCCCTTTTAACACTGCTTTTGAGGTGCGATAAACTGAACTCAAATTGGTTTGTATTACCTGCTGCCAGTCCTGCTCTTTCATACGAAGCATCAAACCATCTTTGGTAATACCCGCATTATTGACCAAAATCATTGGTGGGCCATAAGCCGATGTCACCTGAGCAACCCCCTCACTCACGGAATCAGGGTCACTCACATCCATGACTATTCCATCTCCGTCTAAGCCCCATTTAGCAAAATAATGCGAAATCGAGGAGGCGCCAGCCTCTGTCGTGGCAGTGCCAATGATTGTCAGGTTTTCATCGGCCGCCAGCGCCTTCGCTATTGCTTGACCAATACCACGACTGGCACCTGTTACCAATGCTACTTTTTTCTCTCCAAGCATTTACGCACCCTCTCCCTGCAATACAGCCTTAGTAGCCTCAATTGACTCGATATCAGATATCGCATACGACGTCACAGAGCGATCAATACGTTTATTCAAGCCAGCCAAAACCTTACCCGGACCACACTCGACAAACTGACCTGCATCACGACTTATAAGATAACGAATTGAATCCGCCCAACGCACAGGCTGATGCAAATGCTGCAGCAAATTGTGTTTTAGCTCATCCATTGAGCTCGGAACTGCCGCAGTAAAATTCTGCACGATGGGCACCGAAGGCTCTAACATCTCAATAGCATTGATGGCTTCTGCAAGCTCCTGCCCAGCCGGTTCTAACAGCGCACAGTGACAAGGCACACTAACCGGCAGCATGGCCGCTCGGCGTGCTCCAGCCTCTTTCGCCAACTCAATCGCTTTCTCAAGCGCCGCATTCGCTCCAGCAATCACGACCTGGCCCGGCGAATTAAAGTTAGCCGCAGAAACCACGCCAAATTGCTGCGCTTCTTCACAGACCCGTTCGACAGCGGAGTCCTCCAAACCTAACAAAGCCGCCATAGCGCCCTGACCTAATGGCACGGCACTTTGCATGAGCTTGCCGCGCAAATGCACAAGGCTAACTGCATCCGCAAGAGTGATCGCTCCAGACGCAGCTAGCGCCGTGTACTCTCCCAAGCTATGGCCACACATATATTGAGGACGAAGGTCTGAGCGAGCACACCACTCCTGCCAAACTGCAATGCTCGCAGTCAGAATTAAAGGTTGCGTAATTTCAGTTTGATTTATTCGATCCTCTGGCCCACCCAAAGCTAGGGCTCTCAGGTCGATGTCGATCGCAGCTGATGCCTCGTCAAACACTTTATTCGCGCGTTCAGACAGACTTAAAAGCTCAGACATCATGCCAATTGTCTGAGAGCCTTGCCCAGGAAACATAAATACCAAAGACATTTCTTCTCCTATTTCGGGCTGAGCCAAATCAGTCGATTGAGGCCAGCTCCAGTATCCGATTAATTTGTTCAGGGAGGTTTTCCGCGGCTTCGCGCTCTGCTAGCTCGATAGCGTGAATAAATGCCGCTACGCTTGAGGAGCCATGACTTTTCACAACCACGCCATTTAGACCAAGAAACATGGCTCCATTATGCGTCTCGGGGTCTAATTGACGCAACGCATCACCCATTAATGGTAGGACCAAACGCCCCAATAAACGACGATAGAAATTCTTATCAAAAAACTCTTTGACACCTGAAAGGATGATACCCGCCGCTCCCTCTGCGCTTTTCAATGCGATATTTCCGACAAATCCATCGCATACCAGTACATCTGCCTTACCACGGAATATATCTCCGCCTTCAGCAAAACCGATGTAATTAATTTC
Organism: Oleiphilus sp. HI0080; assembly: GCF_001635135.1. NCBI lineage: Bacteria > Pseudomonadati > Pseudomonadota > Gammaproteobacteria > Oceanospirillales > Oleiphilaceae > Oleiphilus > Oleiphilus sp. HI0080. Next base: position 1,899 of record NZ_LWFU01000975.1, on the reverse strand, counting down.
TTGAGTATCTTTGATTAGCGCATCCGCCAAGCGGACGACCTCATTGCCCTTAATATCCTCGTCGCCAACATTGAGTAATGCTACCGACGCCTGAGGCTTATTCTTAATAACCTGGGCCAGTATCTGCCCCATCAATGCGAACTGCAAAAGCTGCTCTGCAGAGCTATCGACAGTCGCACCAAGATCTAAGACGAGGGTACCGCCAGACTTCGAAGGGAATAACTTGGTGATAGCAGGCCGATCAACACCGTGAAAAGTTCCAAGAATAGATCGACCCAGAGCCATCAAGGCGCCAGTATTACCGCCACTCACAACGGCTTCAGCCTCTCCATGACGAACCATCTTGAGCGCTTCAGCCATAGAACTATCTTGCTTTTGACGCAAGACGCGAGAAGGTTTATCGCTCATTTCAACGATCGAGCCAGCGTGAAGAACTTGAATACGGTGTTTTAAAGCGGCATAGGCGGCATGCTGAAATAAAAAAACCTCCAGATCGTCTTGTTTTCCAACTAAAACGATATCGGAGGTTTTGTTGCGTTGCAAAAACGCGAGCGACGCTTCAACCGCCACTTTAGCACCATGATCACAACTCATCGCATCGATTGCGATGCGTCTAGAGTTCGTCATAGCAAGCTGACGACTATCTTAGTCTTCAGCTTTCTCGATGACTTTCTTGCCACGGTAGAAACCGTCAGCAGTCACGTGATGTCGGCGATGCGTTTCACCAGTTGTTGAATCAACTGACAAAGTTTCACCAGTTAGCGCATCGTGTGAGCGACGCATACCACGCTTAGAGCGAGTTTTACGATTTTGTTGAACAGCCATACGTTTCTCCCGAAAGGTGTCTCTCTAACATGCAGAGGAAGCTGTTTTCAGCTCGACCTCAAATTCTCAACTATTTCTTTAGCTTCAAGTCCGTCAGCACGCTAAAAGGGTTGTCCTTTTTAGGGGCGTTTTCAAACTCTTGCGGTTCCTCAATCTGCCTCATCTTGCAATCGTCATGATAAGCGAACATTGGCAAACTCAGGATCAATTCTTCTTCAACCACTTCGTAAACTGGCATCGAGTCGTATTCAACAAGCAGCGGCTCATAATAGCCCGGTAGGTTTTTCGCTTGATCATCGGACAAAACAATGCCCAACTCAAAGTTCGATTCTACCTGCTTTAATACCGGCTCAAGACAACGCTCACACTTTAGCTGGAGAGACGCTGACAAATGCCCTTTCACAACACGCAAGTGCTGCTGATCTCGGCCAAACTCAAGTTTAACCTCAACATCTCCTTCCGACTCAAGTACAATTTCACGCAAACGCTCTAAAGCTTTTTGCGAAATTTGTCCCTCGAGCACCTTGCTTTGGTCCGCATATTTCAGGGGATCAATGGTCTTTGGAAGCGAGTGGTCTGACATAAGCGCGCAATTCTATTGGCGTGACAAGTACTTGTCAAAAGAAAACAGCATTTTTTTAACAATCGTTCAAAGCAGTACACACACTGGCATTTACATCCTAAGCTAGAGCAGAAACGCTTAAACAACAAACCAGACTAATCAAAGACAACCCGATGCGAAAAAATCTCGTTTTAGCCTCATCCAGCAAATATCGAAAAACACTTTTAGAAAAAGTCTTCAAAGACGTTCATAGCATCGCACCGGCAATTGATGAGCGCGCGACTAGAAAAAGCACCCCTCACGAACTTGCCATTGAACTCGGCACTCAAAAAGCAAAATCCGTCGCCAGCATGCTTAAAGGCAACAACCTGATTATTGGGAGTGACCAAGTCGCGATTCTCGACGGCCACCAGCTGCATAAGCCTGGCAATGCAGAGAACAATATTAAGCAGCTGGCGAGCTGCTCGGGTAAAAGGGTGCGTTTCTTTACAAGCGTCTGCCTGCATGATCCA
>NZ_LWFU01000974.1:0-721 GCF_001635135.1 Oleiphilus sp. HI0080 | reverse complement strand
GCTTCGGCCCTGGCTACTAAGGGCGAAAGCCATTCCTCTGAATGCTTGGTTGAGGTTTCAGAAGGAAGGGGAAGCAGAGCCTCAGTATATTCGGCTAGTCTGGATTGCCAGAGCTTATACCAAGTTTGTCTTTGTCAATCATCAGGGCTTGAAAGTCATCGAATTGGGTGCTTTCAAATTCGCTGGTTACCTGAAGGATGGCGCGATAGCGCCAGATCCAGATTTCTCCCAGCCTATCGTCAAGCAAGGTTTGGACGACATGGTCAAAGAGGTATATGAAAAACTCGCTTTTGATTCCTCTCACGATAAACAGAGTGGCTTGCCAAATGCGCGTGAGTTCCAGCGACTCGTGCGTTTAGCGATGAAAAAGGGTGAGCGGACTCAGCAGTGTTGTTTGTACTACATCCGCATGTTAAGCGGCGAGTTAGCGGAAGATCAAGAATCTAAGGTCGTCAGTCAACTCGTTGATCTCATCAATACAAAGGTAAGTGATGTGCGTGTTGCAGCGCGCCTAAATCGATATGACTTTGTGATGTTTTTCTCCAACAATTCGTCTCAACAAAACATTTCAGACACGACAGAGGCATTGAATGCCTTGTTGTCCGATATGCAGGTGCTCGGCGTTTCTGTATCTTTAATGCGCAGTGAAGTATGGGGGTATCTTGGTTTTAATAACGAGGCAGCACTCATTCGAAATGCGCAGCAAAGCTTAAGCCAGATG
>NZ_LWFU01000973.1:0-475 GCF_001635135.1 Oleiphilus sp. HI0080 | reverse complement strand
GCTTACGAGCATAACGTATGCCTCCGAGCCAATCTGGCTAGATGTCCGCACCCCACAAGAATTCTCTGAAGAACATGTTCAGAACGCAATCAATATCCCCTTTGACCAAATAACCACCGGCATCACCGGGATAAGCGCAGATAAAGGCAGCGAGATCGTTCTTTACTGTCGCAGTGGCAGACGCGCAGACATTGCGATGTCGACACTGCAGCAACTCGGATACACGAATGTTGTGAATCTGAAAACACTAGAGGCTGCAAAAGCGGCACGTGCGCTGAGAACGAGTGAGAGCAAAAAGAACACGACCGAAAACGAAAATTAAAGCAGAAAAAAGACTCCGGCTGAAATAAGCGCTGATAAACAGTCAAAGATTGTCAGTGCCCCCTTTAAGATTCCGATAAGCCACTTTAAGCCTTAGTCTAAACCCCTGAGGAAACCATTCTATTGATCAACGTACGCCGGCCTTATCAATGAC
>NZ_LWFU01000972.1:0-1268 GCF_001635135.1 Oleiphilus sp. HI0080 | reverse complement strand
TCTCGAGTTAATTGAACGGTACGACAATGTTCGTATTTTATTGTCGATTATTGGTGGGCAAGGGATTGTTCTTGGTAGAGGTAATCAGCAATTGAGTGCGCGGGTTCTGGAGCGTGTCGGTGCGCAGAATCTTCAGTTTATCGGAACGCAGGAACGCTTGCATGCATTGCAGGGTAAGCCGCTACGAGTCGATAGTGGTAGTGATGAGTTAAACCATGCGCTTGCCGGTTATCAAAAAATTCTCTGTGGTTATGATGATTTTGTATTGTATGAAGTCGTTTATAGCGCTTAGCGAATACGGTGCTCAGAGATTAGTTGAATCATCAAACTCGCAAGCTGTGTAGAAGTGCTTTTTTTCATCGTGTAGCGAAGTACCTCAACGTTGGGAACGTGCTTGGGGGCGCCATCCGGTAGTATCACATCAGTTTCTTTGCTGATTTGATTAAGCAGCCGCAAGCCGAGTGAAGTAAGACAAGCTTGATCGATTGCCTCCTGACGAATCAGCGCCTCATATACTAGGTAGCCCTCGCTCTCTAGCCAGATCATTGCCCCAAAGCATGCCTGAAAGCGATCGCTGTGTATGCCGTATTCGTCCGGCATGTCTGGGCCTGTAATATCTTCTACAAATACGGCAGATTTTCGCGGAAAGCTTTGATAGAGCTGCAACAAAACACGCGCACAGTCGCGATAAAACTCTTCAATATGTATATCGTACATCTTAGCGCTACTTGCTTCTGGCCATGTCTGGGGTTTGTTGGTAGGTGCTTAAGAATAATTCAAAGCGCGCTATTGCATCGGCAAGCACGTCTTCACGAGGCAAGAAAACGAAGCGAAAATGCTGGTTGTCTTGCAGGTTGAAGCCTGTTCCATGAACAATGAGCATTTTCTGCTGCTTCAGCAAGTCGAGCACTAGCATCTCATCGTTATAGATTTTATGAATTTCGGGATCAAGCTTCACGAAGAGATAGAGAGCGCCTTCTGGTTTTGTGCAGCTGACGCCTTTGATTTCATTTAGCTTCTTCCACGCCAAGTCCCTTTGATCGTAAAAACGCCCGCCAGGGACAATCAGGTCATTGATGCTTTGATAGCCGCCAAGCGCGGTTTGAATGGCAAACTGCGCAGGTACATTTGCACACAAACGCATCGATGCCAGCATATCAAGCCCCTCAATAAAGTCTGAAGCTGTATGTTTTGGCCCCGATATGAGTAGCCAGCCAGAGCGATAACCCGCTGCACGGTGCGACTTGGATAGCCCATTGAAGGTGAGT
>NZ_LWFU01000971.1:0-648 GCF_001635135.1 Oleiphilus sp. HI0080 | reverse complement strand
CGCAATCATCAGATTTTCGCTCATTCTGTTGCTGAGTTTCTCCGTCAGCAGTTGCTCTACCTTTAGCTTTTTCTTTGAACGATTGCCTTGGTTGAGTTCTTGGCAAATGTCCAGAATGTTTGATTTGACCGATGAGCAAGAGGTTCAGGTTGAGCACGTTGCCGAGCAGATGAAAATTTGGTTTGAAGAAGAAGGGTTCCCGCATTTGCTTGTTGATCTCCAAGCAGCGAAGCAAGAGTGGAGCGAGAGTGCTTCTTCAGAGCAGATTAGCGATCTGTTCGATACCTTGGAGTTTCACAATGCGAAGTTTCTCAATGAGCTCGCACCGCGACTTGCCCCTGTTGCTGTTGAACTTGGAGAAGATAACTTGTCTGCTTTTGGTGCGTATATCGATGATAAATCAGAAGATTGGTTCGAATCGCTTGAGAGCGAAGAGGATAAGGAGGACTCTCGTATCGAACGTCTGGAAAACTGGTTTGGCGATCTAAATGACGTGCAGGTTGCCATGGTGCGTCGGAATGTTCAGTTGCTGAAGAATGAGCGAGACGTAAGGGTTGAGAATACACGGCATTGGGTTGGCGAGTTTAACTCGAGTATTCTTAAGCAGCAGGTGTCGGTTATCGAACCCTGGATTCGAGATCCATCAAT
>NZ_LWFU01000970.1:0-775 GCF_001635135.1 Oleiphilus sp. HI0080 | reverse complement strand
CCTGTTTCAGCGTCTTACAGTTGAAGAAGACATGTCCCACCAATCCCATACCTTCCATGACATTTCTCGCTGCCAATCGAAGCGCAAGGTCAGGCTTGCCCGTGTATTCAACGGCCTCGCGCCAAAGCGCATAATAGCGATCGAGATTCACTCGGGCTTCTTCGGTATCTAGGTCATCGAGCTTCAAGTCAAGGACGTCACTCAACTTCGACGCTTCATAACCCTTGCGGATAAGGTAGTCGCACAAGATCTTGCAGGTATGCGCCTGCGCACTGTAAAACGCGGTCTTTGGTGCGTTTTGTTGCGGACTGTCGGAAGGAGGCATCAATGTGCTCTTATTGTTAAAGGTTGATACAAATCGTCAATAACTTGGTGCTTCAAGTCAAGAACAACAGGTCTATTGTGCGTAGTATTTCATTCCAGAGGTTAAATTCACCTTGCGACAATATTGGAGAAATCGCTATGGAAATTTTTGTACCACACAACGAACAAGAAGAGCAAAATGTGCAGGCTCTGCAAGATTATCTGTCACAGATGTACTTCTGGAACTAGTTAGAGATCAGGCTTTTCTAAAGGCGCGTCATCGACGCGCCTTTTTTGTTTCTGTATTTTCTGTCCCGCGATATTGATAAGCTCGCGTCACCGCGTTCTTGATCTACACTCAATATAGACGAGTCAACTTGGACTATTCGTCTATCAGCATCAGGTCAAGGAGCAGCACGCAATACCATGAGCATTCCAGCAATTATTACCCAATCTATCGCGCAATTTTCAG
>NZ_LWFU01000969.1:0-988 GCF_001635135.1 Oleiphilus sp. HI0080 | reverse complement strand
TCGCTATCACTGTCTCCGACCTGGAAGCGCGAAAATTTTATGTAGCCTGTGGATGGTGAACTTGGATCATCATATGCGCTTAATAACGCTGCATCTTCTTGTGCGGCAATAAGAACAATCGGGTTCTGTACAAATCCATCTCGCGTGTAAGACCAATAATCGTTCGGTGCGTTCGGGTCAGGAATAAACTTTATGACTAATTGCTGTTGGCGATTAGTGGTAACTGTTTGCAGATCCGTACTGCCTACTTGAAGCGCCTGAGTGAACTTAAGCTCACTCTCTGCATTAGCTGCTAGGAATTGCGATGTAGCAGGCAGATAGATGTGACCAGACCCAAAACGGATTCTTTTATTGCTAAGAGAGTTATCCACAAGTAATGGGCCATCTAAATCTAACCCATCTGGATTGAGATTTTGTGGGGATACTTGACTCGAAGCTGACGATGGATTGCGGAATTCATAAGCAGAAAAAACAATTGGATCTTCTAAAACCCACAGCTTGCTCTTTACTGCCGGATCATCCCAAACACCATTTGAAATTGAAACGGTACCGACTAACGACGACTCAAGAGAATAGCTCGTCTTATTAAAGAAATGCTGAGTGTATGTTCCGCCAATATCGTTGCTTTCTACAATCAGGTAAGAACCCTGATCTAGAACAGCGGTTACTGGTTCGCCAGAAGGTAAAGTGAACGCATTAACGAACGCAGGCGTCGCTCCTGATAGATCGTACTCTCGAACCAAACCATCATCAAAGCCAACATAAAGCGTATTATCGGAGCCCGGTTCCGCACCGAACGCCATGCTAGTCACGATACCGTTCAATAAGGTATTGGGAATGGGCTCTAGGTAGTCCCCGCTTGTTCCATCCATTAGATAAACGAGCGATAACTCTGAGTCGGAGAGCGCCACCTTAGATGACGATGAATTCTCACTTGATGCAACGATGCCAGGACGTTTACTAAACAACCAGCTCGCGTAGCATGTGC
>NZ_LWFU01000968.1:0-1051 GCF_001635135.1 Oleiphilus sp. HI0080 | reverse complement strand
GATGATGAAGTCGCTATTTTGATTGGCGATAATCATATTCAGTCTGAAATAGGTAACTATCGTTTTACTTCTAAGCTTATTGATGGAAAGTTTCCTGAGTATGAGCGAGTAATTCCGCAGGGCGGTGACAAAGTTATCGTAGCAGAACGTGAATCACTTAAAGCGATGTTTACACGTGCAAGTATTTTGTCTCATGAAAATATCCGTGGTATTCAGTTGCAATTGTCACCCGGCCAAGTCCAAGTGTTTGCAAATAACCCGGAACATGAGCAGGCCGAAGATAGCTTAGATATTATTTATGACGGACAAGAGCTACAAATAGCGTTTAACGTGGGCTATCTAATTGACGTGCTTAGCACAATCAAAACAGATAGCGTTAAGATGACATTATCTAACGCAAGTTCGTCGGCCTTGATTGAGTCTGGTGATGAAGACGGATGTTTGTACGTCGTCATGCCAATGCGTCTTTAACGCGGATGAGGAAGAATAAATGGGATTAGTACTTAATTCATTGAAAGGAGCCTTGCGCCTTACTCAAACAGCTCGTGTACTTAGTACAAACGGAGCGAAATGGGTTTTGGGCGACCGCCCGGCTAATCCTGTTTTGTTGAGACGAGTGTTTGAAGAACTTGGTGCAACTTATATAAAGCTTGGACAGTTTGTCGCTAGTTCGCCGACGTTTTTCCCAAAGGATTATGTCGATGAATTTCAACACTGCCTTGATCAAACATCGCCCTTTCCATTTTCTGTCGTAGAGAGAATCATTCGATCTGAGTTGGGTTGTGATCCTAAAGAGGTATATAGCTTTATTGATCCCACGCCCTTAGCTTCAGCGTCAATAGCGCAAGTTCATTCAGCAAGACTAATTAGTGGCGAAGACGTTGTTATAAAGGTACAGAAACCAGGCGTTGAGAATGTTCTATTAACGGATTTGAATTTTCTTTACGCAATGGCTCGTTTGCTGGAAAAAGTAGCACCCAAGATTTCATGGACGTCTATTTCTGGCGTTGTCGATGAAATTCAAAAGACAATGATGGAAGAATGCGATTTC
>NZ_LWFU01000967.1:0-1220 GCF_001635135.1 Oleiphilus sp. HI0080 | reverse complement strand
CACTCGCCGCCTAAGCCTCGAACCACCAACTTCAGGTTGAGTCCATAGCATGAGAACGTTGTCAGAAATCGATGCATCCTTCCTCTTTCTAGAGAGCAGTAGAGCACCTCTGCATGTTGGCGGCACATACATATTTCGCAAAAAGAGCACTCGATCTCGATTCAATTTCGATAGATTTAAAGCCATTGTTGAATCAAAACTGGGCAATGAAACGTTCTTTCGACAAAAGCTGGTTGAGGCGCCGCTAAACAATGAATTTCCTATTTGGTGCGATGACCCGAGTTTCAAACTATCGAATCATGTTCACCATATTCAACTGAGCGCACTGCAAAACCCATGCTCACTAGATGAGCTTGCCGCCAAAATCCTCAACACCCCCCTTGAAAGACATCAACCTCTTTGGCAAGCCTACTATGTAGATGGACTCGAGAACGAACCCAACTGCGACAAGACCCACTTCGCTCTAATTTTGGTAACACACATTGCCGCTCTCGACTCCGCCACCGGAGAAGATGTTCTTAGCCAACTCCTTGATGTGAGCCCCCATGTCAGCAAGCTAACTAAGCCCGAACCTTGGGCGCCAGCAGCACTACCAGAAACAAGCTCAATACTGGAAGCGGCTTACAACAAAGCGTTGACCATTCCCACTGCATTGACCAACATGCTTAAAGACACCGCATCGTCCGCATTTTATGGCGTGCTCTACGAGAACCTTCAACGACTGAATCTTCCCGCCGCACTATTAAGTGTTGCGACAACACCTCTCAACAAGAAAGTCACAAGCAAACGTGTAAATGACAACCTCCACCTGTCATTTACAACCGTTCGAGAGCTCAGGCAGGGACTGGAAAATGTCACAACGAACGACATCCTAATCGGGATTTGCGCAGAAGCACTGCATTGCTATTTAAAAGACCACAATGTACTACCTAAAGCGCCACTCATTGCCCTTTCTCCAATCTCAGTACGCTCAACAAGCCTTAATTACAAATCAGGCAAACAACTCACAGCAAGCTTGTTCTCGCTAATCACAAATGAGCCACATCCAATCAAGCGGATTCGAGAGATTCACGCGATGGCAACGGACTCTAGTCACTACGATGACGCGATATCGGCAAATAGATTAACCGAGTTGGTACCGACAAATATGACCGCGCTCTCTGCTCGCGTCTACTCGGAATTTTTGCTCGCGCAAAAGTTTAAACCGATGTTCAACCTGC
>NZ_LWFU01000966.1:0-1063 GCF_001635135.1 Oleiphilus sp. HI0080 | reverse complement strand
TATTGTGCGGCCAACGCTTCTTTTTGCGCGGGGTTCATGGTCATGAACTGGTTGATCATCTCTGGAGTCACCTCAAGCGCTTTGACTGGCAAAGCAAGACAGAAAACGAGCATGGGGACAAGAAAAGATAGTATGCGTGTAAGTCGTTCCATGAAGAATATTCTTATGTTGTGGTGATGCTTTGTGCATGCAGGGTCAGCAAGCACTTTTGTATAGGTAAAGTGTACTACAGGTGGTTTGTGGGCGTAGGGGGGATGTTAGTTACGGTTTGGTTATTTAAGGTTTTTTGGTTGAGGGCGGGCTTTGGATTGAAGGTTTTAGCGCAGGGAGTTTTTTTGGTTTAGCTTGTTTTTTTAAGAGCTTCGCTTTTTTTCATATTCATTCTTGATGGCCCTATCCAAGTTTCGCCTCTATGCGACTTAGGGGCTTCCACAGCCAGGGGCTTTCGCTGTTCTTTCTTGTTGGTGACATGCAGATTTCGTCTTTGAGACGGGTTTTTCTTCTTTTGTGATCTCGCTGTTTACGTCTTCTTATCCGCCGCTTCCGCGCGGCAGACGGGTTAAGATCTTTGACTCGCCAAAGGTCTTAACAATCTAAAGGCGACCCGCAAAGCTCCGCTACGCTTCTCTTTGGACGGGAATAGGCCCTTCGATATCTTTCAGTGCCTTCGAGGCTTCGATGAACTTGCGGTGTTTTGTAGATAGCAGCATGTTTCTGCGATTGTGTTTTCGGGGTTTCTTCGTGCGCGGCAAAATGCCACGACTCTCGCCCTTCGCGAAAGCGGAATTACTCCGTTCAAGCTTTTCGACACACCAATACACATCGAAGTCTCGTAAACACAATTATGTCATCGAAGGGATAAATCCCGTCGAGCGGCGCAGAGCTTTTAGGTGAATCGCGCAGCGAGAGAGTATGCCCTGGGGCACCGGGGCGCCTTTGGGGTGTCAGGGTCTTTGGCGAGACAAAGACCCTGACTCGGCCTTCAGGTCGAAACTTGAACAGAATACCTAAGTCGCCTTAAGGCGAAACTTGTATAAGGCCAGCAAGAAAGAAAGAACATAAA
>NZ_LWFU01000965.1:0-874 GCF_001635135.1 Oleiphilus sp. HI0080 | reverse complement strand
GCGCCGTTCATGGTCATCGATACGGAGACTTTGTCTAGCGGAATGTCATCGAACAAGATCTTCATATCTTCGACTGAATCGATGGCGACACCGGCTTTACCCACATCGCCGGTGACGCGCGGATGATCCGAATCGTAGCCGCGGTGAGTGGCTAAATCGAATGCTACAGAAACGCCCTGTGCGCCCGCAGCGAGGTTTTTACGGTAGAAGGCATTTGACTCTTCTGCGGTAGAAAAACCCGCATATTGGCGTATCGTCCAAGGTCGGCCTGCATACATGGTTGCCATCGGCCCTCGAACATAGGGGGCCATTCCCGGGAGAGTGTCGGTGTGTTGCAGGTCTTTCGTGTCGTCAGCAGTGTAAAGTACTTTGATCGGAACACCTTCCGGCGAGTTCCATGTCATCTCTTCCGGCGTCATGCCCTTCATCTGTTTGGTGGCTAATGCCTCCCAGGCGGTTAGGTCTTCGCGTTTTTTGTCAGTCATATATGAACTCTGCTAGTTCGCTTTTATATTGATGAGTGTGTTGTTTGACCCTGAGTGGCATCCATATGACTTAGGGTGAATCTGTATTGTCATGGATCGAATAACTATTGAGGTTGATTCAGCTCAACTAAGACGCCATCACAACTTTTAGGATGGATGAAGATCACACGGCAATTATGCGCACCTATGGTGGGGGCTTCTGTTAAGAATTGATAGCCCTTGGCTTTCAATCGTTCAACGTCGGCTTCGATATCATCGCTACGAAAACACAGGTGGTGCATCCCGCCGCCTTTTTTCTCGAGGTACTTCTGAACAGGGCCTTGTCCGCGAAGCGGGTGAATGAGCTCAATGCTCGGCTTGTCGACAGGAAAAAACGCGGTACTTGTTAA
>NZ_LWFU01000964.1:0-5381 GCF_001635135.1 Oleiphilus sp. HI0080 | reverse complement strand
ACACCATTGCCCATAGGCTGAGTCATGTAGACTTTATCGGCGCGTTCTTTTTCCCATTTAAAAACAGATTCTAAAGGAAGCGTCACGTTCTGAATTGCAGTCATAATCGGTTGAATGCCTTTATTTGAATTGTTAGTTGTCGAAAACTGTTAACTTTCCGAAAGTATCGCGAATGATAAAAGGACTCGTTAAAAATTGAAACAAGCAATTTAAATGTTCCGCACATTTTCGAGCTACGGCAAGCCTATTCGCTTGAGATTAATCCCAAACAATCGGTTTCTTCTGTTTTTGCCAGCCAGTCACTCTATTCTCATAATACTTCTCAATGACATCGCGCTTGATCTTCATTGTTGGCGTAAGGAAATCATTTTCGATACCCCAAGTATCACTAACGATAACAATAAACTGCAGTGCCTCGTGATGATCAACGCGTGAATTCACTTTTTGGATTAGCGCTTCAATTGCTGGCTCAAGTTTTTCTCTCAAAGAAGGGTCTTTGTGCTGCCCTTGAAATTGCTCCGACAATACAGCCATCGCATAAGGCTGAGGACATTCAGCGCCGGCAACACATACAACTTCCAGAGCGTCTGAGGCCATCAACATATTCTCAATTGGTGCTGGCGCGACATATTTACCCTTACTGGTTTTAAAGATCTCCTTGATACGTCCGGTGATCTTCAAGCGGCCCAGCTCGTCTATCTCGCCCTTATCGCCGGTTAGCAAGAAACCGTCTTCTGTAAATGACTCACGTGTCTTCTCATCATCTTTGTAATAGCCCATCATAGAGGCGGGGCTGCGTATCTCGATCTCACCTTTCTCAGAAATTCGCTGCTCGACTCCCGGCAAGGGCTCCCCCACATACCCGACGCGAGATCTTCCAGGTAACGAAATATGNGAGTAAGCAAAATTCTCTGACATCCCATATCCTTCCATTAGCTCGAGCCCTAAACCGCGATACCAATTAATGATCTCACCAGACAACGGTGCAGATCCGCTAACGGCAAAGTGGCAATGATCAAGCCCCAGATTTTTAAGGACTTTCTTTTTCACGATAGATGAAAGGATTGGAATACTAAGGAGAAACTTCAGCTTCTCGGGCGGCATCTTTTGAAAAACGCCCAATTGAAACTTGGCCCATAACCTCGGAACAGAAATAAACACTGTCGGGCGAGCTCGTTGTAAATCTTGCAGAAATGTATCCAACGCTTCAGCAAAATACACATGAAAGCCAATATGGAGAGAGGCCTGCTCTACGGCATACCTTTCAAAAACGTGCGCTAAAGGCAAGTAAGAGAGCATGCGCTCCGTATCTTTCATCTCTAGCGCCTCTGCCACGCCTTTCGCTGCAATGGCCATCGCCTCGAATGAAACCATCACGCCTTTCGGCTTTCCGGTGCTGCCTGAGGTGTACACGATAGTAGCTAGCTCTTGCGCATCCCTCTGAGTTTCCTCTTTTAAAGGCGCATGATCAGTGACGATCTCATCCCAACTTGGGAAGTCGTTCTCTGGGCTTAGAGGATAGGAAATACATGGAAGATCGGCGGGTACCCCGGGTTTCATCTCGTCCCATTCATCGAGCTTACCAACGAACAGAATCTTGGAATCACTGTGCTCGAGAATATAGCGAACGGTTTCAGAATTAAGCGTGGGGTAAAGCGGGACTGTCACGTGGCCCGCCATCCATATCGCCAAATCAGTCATAATCCAGTGCGCACAATTCTTAGAAAGAATGGCAATGTTACTCTTAGGAGGTAACTCAAGAGATTTAAGATACGAAGCCATGCGGCGTGCTTCGCCGACTGCTCGGTTCCAAGTATATTCTTGAACCTGACCTTCCCCCATCGGTTGCGTCAGATACAATTCATCGGCTTTCGCCCTTTCCCACTTGTAAGCCTGCTCCAACGGCAACGAAAGTTTTGAACCCACACCCATGCGACCCTTCCTTTGTTTATTATTTGAATAGAGATGTACGATGCACCCTCATAATAAAAGCACTAAAAGAAAAAAGATATGCCTTCTGCGCAGCTTAAACGCAATCTAAAACTGAAAACAAACAAGCTAAGAAAAGCGTGATTTTTAACCGCAAACTTGAGATGCGAACAAACATCGACTATATCACTGTTTAGGTTTGTCTTTTTGGTAACCTGTACCTGTAAATTAATAACAATAAAACCATAAGCTTAAGGAGAGGATATGAACCACTCTCAGTTCGTATCAGCGGAGCATATGGATACTTTGCAGTCGCCATACACGTGTATCAGGTGTGGTGAAGGATCTATGATTTCAGCCGTTCAAGAAGGTGAGCCAGACTACACAGATAACTATTTGTGTTTGAAGTGCCATCACCACGACAACATTCCGACCAACGGAATTTTGTTGAGCCAGCTAATGACTAGCCTGATTGGCTTGTCCCTTAGCCTTTATCTTTTATATGAATACGTTTTAAGCAGCAGTGATACAAGCGTGACACAAGTTGAAACTACGGCGCTCACACTTGTTGTTAGTGGCTTTGTTATCGGCTTCGTTTATGTTCTTTACAAGGCAGCGATTGGCTATCGACTTCGCAAATCCTACTTAAAGAACTAAGAGTATTGCGCTTAAAGCGAGCAACACAAGCAACAAGAAAAGCGGTCTTGCTGAAGAGTTGCGGATATAGCGTGAGCGGTCAATCGGTGAGCGATGATAAAAATCGCTTCGTTGAAACTCTCCTATGTCGTCTTGATAGCGCACCGCAAGCATCGGAGCCTTGAGCTGCACATTGCGACTGCGCGCTTGTCGCACAACATGCTCAATGATCAGCTCTGCACCATTCGACTCCGCACCCACATCGCTGATCATTTCAATCGACAAGGTATCCGCAGAAAGCACAAGTGATTCAGCTTGATGCATATCGCCAAGGATGCGGGATACTTTTTCAGGCTCACTCTGAGAAACGGCATCCGGCGTTAAATCAGTTACCCCTCCCTCTTGATCAATAAGAAAAGCGCATGCAGAGCCAGACAGACATAATTCGTAATGAAATGAGTCGAAGCGACAAGCTAAAACAGAAACTTTACCTTCACCACTCTGGAGAATGGATTGAACACCCGTATTTAAGTGGGTTGTTAACGAGGCTTGAGTAGCAAGGCAAACTGGGCCTCCCTGCTCTACATCGTTACGAATAGCACTCAAAATGTCGTCCGCTGAAATAGACTCTACATTCTCAACATGCACAATCACCCAAGCACCCCATTCGGAGCTTTCCCAAAACGCAGTATCGACTAAGCCAGATTTAGCGAGCCGTGTCGTATGTATGTGAGAGTCGAGCATTTTCTTACCGAAGATATATGAACAATTTCGAACGCGCGAAGAGTAGCAGCGAACAAGACAGAAGCACAGAGCTAAGCCTTACCGTGGGATTAAATTAAATAACTTTAGTGGAATATGTAGAAAAGGGGGGGGGGAAACAAAATGAGCGCCACTTCGGCGCCCGCATTCTCTTTTGGTAAAAAATGTCAGATTAAATGACGAACGATTAGTGGGTTCCCACCAACTTGGCTTCATCAAGCATCGCAAGCACAACCTTGTCTGACATGACGCTTTCTCTGGAAACAACTTGCTGCTTTTCTTCTACCAAAATCACCTCTTCATCAAGCTCTTTCACTTGCTCTAGAAAACGCTCCGTGATTAAAGACTCCGGGATTGGCGTTCGCAGCACAGGAATCTGTTCCGCAGCATCAGCAGTAGACGCTTTGTACTTTGTCAGATCGACAGCAGGAGCAATCGCGGAAATATGGTCATTGCCGGCGTCGGATCGATAATAGCTTTCAACTTCCTGCTCACCTACCGAGCGAAAAGCCTTGATCTCAACTTCAGATTTACCCGAATCTTCGAAGAAGCCACCAATGTAGTCATCTAGAATATCTAGAGCCGAACCTGCCTGCTCAGCCTTCTCCGGGACACTCCCTGAAATCTGAGCAGATACATGCGATGCACCTTGTCTAGCATCAACAGCAGACTCGACGCTTTCTTTTTTCGCCAGTGGCTCGTCACTGATACCTGGCGAAAGACTTCTGGCTGACGATTCCCGAGATATAAAAGGCTCTTTACGTTGAACTTCATCAGACGTACCGCTAGTTAAACCTTGCGGAGTGACGACAGCAGAAGCCGAAAAGCCGGACAAAGCTTCTTCGGTAAAACGATCGACTTGAAGCTTATATTGTCGGGCAACTTGCCAAGCAAGCATCGCTGACAGAACGGCTACACACACCTCAAGCATATGAATAACTAAACTCATGGACATACTCTGCTCTTCCCAAGTTGTACAAAACGACACACTTCAACAGCGATAGACGCTGAGACGCTTTTGTGGACGATTTATTCTTTTATAGTAGTTATGTAAGAGTGACTTTTTTATAAGGTGGGCATTGACGAAGGCGAAAAATTCACCGTCTAAACCGTTGTCACTTCTGAGCTGTTTCTCAACTACAACAAACTAGAAAAACATTATACGTAAGTTATCGTAACAAACTGTGATTAATTGTCCATTTTGTCGACAGAATCTTTCCAATTATTCATCAACAGGTTGCTGGACAAGACGATCAAGTCGCGCAATCTCTTCAGCAATACTCAAATGTACCCGCTGCATCAGCTCGGTAACGTCCTCTTTCGTTAGTCCTTTGGTTTCAATTGGCGGCAAAAGACTAATTCTAACAGTACCTGATGCGCGCTCATTTAGTTTTAATCGACCAGAGTAAGTGCTTGAAACAACAGGGTATATTGGGCACTGCGCTTGAATCGCAATATGAAAAGCCCCCTTTTTGAAGGCACCAAGCCCTCGCCCAAGATTACGAGTACCTTCCGGAAACACCCAAATTGAACGCTCGTCTTCGATGATCGCGGCTCGTACCTGATCCATTGCATCAATAGACTGCTTTGCGTTAGTGCGATCGATCATGACATTACCTGCGAGCCAATACACCTGACCGAAAAATGGAATCCACTTCAGGGAACTTTTTCCGATGCTTGCGGTGCGTAATGGCACCAAGCCGCCGAGAACAAAAAGATCAAGATTTGACTGATGATTCGCGACAACAACGCTTTGACTCAAACCATTCAGTCGCTCGGGATGCTCAACAATCACCTCTAGCCCCAGAATCTTCAGCCCACCATAGCTGAAAGCGCGCGCTGCAAAGCGATTATTGTTCGGATTAAACGGCCGAAAAAGGCAAACAAGAGCACAAAAAATCGCGACGATCACAAAGTAAATGGCAAACACGGAAACGCGAAAAAAAACTAGCATATGGAGTCAACGATCTTTTAGATAACAGAGGAAAACACAGTATAGCCCGAATGGCTGCAGCTCTGTGCGATTATCGTTATTTTATATATTTAACGACTTT
>NZ_LWFU01000963.1:0-1332 GCF_001635135.1 Oleiphilus sp. HI0080 | reverse complement strand
AACCGATATTGTGGTCTTCGAGAAGAAAGATGAGATTGGCGGTACCTGGAGGGAAAATACCTACCCGGGTGTTGCCTGTGATGTGCCTTCACACATGTATACCTATTCCTTTGAGCCGAACCCTAACTGGAGCAACTTCTTCGCTCGTGGTCCAGAGATAAAAGCGTATTTTGAACACGTAACCGACAAATATGATATTCGGCAGCACATTCATTTCAATGAAGCGGTATCGGACGCCGTTTATGACGCTGGTAAATGGTATGTAAAAACGGTTCAGAATAAGGACTACGTTTTTGACTTCGTGATTTCTGCTACGGGGATTCTTCATCATCCCGCCTACCCTGAGATCGAGGGTTTGGACACTTTCGAAGGCAGTACATTTCATACTGCGGAATGGGACCATTCGGTAAACACTGGAAGCGGATCGCGCGTTGGGATTATCGGTACAGGATCAACAGCGGCGCAGGCTATCCCTGAGCTCGTAAACAGTGGCGCAGAGGTCACGGTTTTTCAACGAACACCGCAGTGGGTATTGCCGCTCAAGGACTTCAACATTAGCGACAAAGCTAAGCGTCTTTTCAATCGCTTCGGGTTTATCCACAGGTTTATGCGCCGCTTCGCGATCTTCTTTATGGAGCATATGTTTACCAAAGCGGTCACAGGTCATCCCATCCAAAAGAAAATTCTAGAATGGGCGTGCAAGTCGAATCTTAGATTAAGCATTAAAAACAAAGCGTTGCGAGACAAACTTAGACCAAATTATCAAGTAGGTTGTAAGCGCGTCATTGTTAACACCACTTTTTATCCAGCCATCCAAAAAGACAACGCCCATCTTGTTACGGAGCGCATCGACCGGATTACGCCCGCAGGTGTACTCACAACAGATGGCGTTTTGCATAAGCTCGATGTTTTGGTTCTATCAACCGGTTTTAAACCATTAAGCTTTATGCGCCCTATGAACATGACGGGGAAAGATGGTCTCCATATTAATGATGCGTGGGCGCATTCTGTGAAAGCGTATCGATCGATGCTTTTACCCCACTTCCCTAACTTCTTTCTTATGCTTGGTCCCAATACGCCAATCGGTAACTTCTCTGTGATCGCAATGAGCGAGGTTCAAGGCGATTATGTTTTGAAGCTCATCAATAAATGGCGCGAAAACGAGTTTGACGAGCTTGAGCCAAAACCCGAAGCGATCACACGATTTAATGACTACGTAAAACGGGGGCTTAAAGGAACGGCATGGGTTGGTGGTTGTCAAAGCTGGTACCTCGATGCGGATGGTGATCCGATTCTTTGGCCCTACACTTGGGCAAAATGGGTCGAGGAAAT
>NZ_LWFU01000962.1:0-815 GCF_001635135.1 Oleiphilus sp. HI0080 | reverse complement strand
TTTTGGCGCCGGTTATTCCTCCCTCTCTTATTTGCAACGCCTCCCGGCTTCCGAATTGAAGCTCGATCGCTCTCTGATTGTTGATGTTTGCGAGAGTAAGAGTTCATTGATGATTGTGAAGACGTTTGTCGACATGGCGCATGCGCTTAATCTTGAGTTGGTTGCAGAAGGCGTTGAGGATGAACAAACGGCTAACTCCCTGCGGGACTTAAATTGCGATCGTTTTCAGGGTTATTGGATTGCGCGTCCAATGCCATTTGATGATATGCAGCTATGGTTGTCAGAACATGAGGCCCTAGCGCTAGGCTAGGCTTCTCCAAAAAAGGACTCTTCATGGTGCGTAATGCACTCTGATGACGCATTTATCCGGTTCTCCATTGTTTTGTCATATGTAAGTGACTGAAACATATAGGTTTCATAAGTTGGTATCGAATTTGAATGTAAAACCTCAAAGTGAATACGATTAGAGTCGTAAAATAAATCTTGCAGCTCGAGAATGACCTCGGGCCTGCATCAGGCAAAGAAGCCTCCGCAATCAGATATGTGTTCTGGTTATGGAGGTTTTTTTTTGCCCTTAGAACATTGGTGGAGACTGAAGAATGCAATCATCAAATATGAAAATTGTTGTCGTTGGGAATGGGATGGTTGGCCATCACTTTGTTGATCAGCTCATGGAGCAGCACGATGGTTTTGATCTTACTGTGTTATCTGAAGAGCCGCGATTGGCCTACGATCGGGTGCATCTTTCAGAGTATTTTAGCGGTAAGTCGGCGGATGATTTGGCCTTAACCACCCCGGAGCAATACACCAAACAG
>NZ_LWFU01000961.1:0-763 GCF_001635135.1 Oleiphilus sp. HI0080 | reverse complement strand
TGACGAGCTCTCTGAACTACAACGACAAAGATCAAAACTATGCGTTTGCTGAAGGTAGTGCTCTAAATAGCGCCACCTTGAATGCGAGAGTGTTTATAGACGAAAACAGTAATGGGCTGTATGACGAGGGCGAAGAAGGGGTATCTGACATCCGCTTTAAGGGTAAGAGTCGCTGGCGCAAATATCAAACGGACGAAAACGGCCAGATAGTTGTTGGTGGGCTTGAAAATCTTGTAATGGAAAAATTTGAAGTAGACGAAAAGACAATTGAAGACCCCTTTATAAAACCTGCTGCGGCTCCGGTTTTCGTCTACACGCATGCCGGAGCATATGTCTCTGCGGATATCCCGCTGGCGATGACGTTTGAGCTAGAGGGCTCTGCGTACGTTGAGCGTGAAGATGGTTTGAGTCCATTAAATAAAGTTCGGGTAGTGCTTGAGGATGAGGGCGGTAATACCGTTGATATTGTTCGTGTCGAGTACGACGGTGTTTACTTGTTCACCGGACTGGTTCCCGGAAGTTACTGTATTCGAATAAAAGAGGATGATTTGTTGCGTCGTAATTTGATCGGCCACGCTCAGCCGTATTGTTTTGACTCAGATGGTAAGGACGGAGTGGTGTTTGCCGACGACCTAGTGTTCTCGGCAGCGCCTTAGCGCATTATTGATCTCACCTAAGTTGCTAAAAGTAAACTTGAGCAAATGCGCTCCATGTAACATTGCGTAACTTTTTGTGTTGCAGTGTAAATAATCTCGCCTATACT
>NZ_LWFU01000960.1:0-295 GCF_001635135.1 Oleiphilus sp. HI0080 | reverse complement strand
TGACTGGTATTTGGCTAACCATGAGTTACAACCCTTCAGCTGAAGGTGCCTTCGCATCGGTTGAATACATCATGCGTGATGTTGAATATGGCTGGTTGTTGCGATATCTACACTCTACAGGCGCTTCTGCGTTCTTTGTGGTTGTATATCTCCATATGTTTCGTGGCTTGCTTTACGGCTCATATAAGAAACCAAGGGAGTTGGTTTGGATCTTCGGGATGACGATTTACTTAGCCTTGATGGCTGAGGCATTCATGGGCTATTTGCTTCCGTGGGGGCAAATGTCTTACTGGGG
>NZ_LWFU01000959.1:0-691 GCF_001635135.1 Oleiphilus sp. HI0080 | reverse complement strand
GACAGAGTAAGAAGTGAGTATGTCCTGCAAATCAAAGGTTTCGTGCGTGCCCGCCCTGAAGGCACGATTAACGAAAATATGTCTACCGGTAAAATTGAGATTCTTGGTAAAGAGTTGACGGTTTTGAACGCTGCAGAAACGCCACCGTTTCCGCTTGATGAGTATGTAGATGTTGGTGAGGAAACACGTCTTAAATATCGCTTCATGGATCTTCGCCGTCCTGAGATGCTCAATAAACTCATGTTCCGTTCTAAGGTTACAAACTTTATCCGTAACTTTATGGATAAGGAAGGCTTCATGGATGTTGAGACGCCTATCCTAACGCGTGCGACGCCAGAAGGTGCGCGTGATTATTTGGTGCCAAGCCGAACTCACCCAGGAAACTTTTTTGCGCTTCCTCAGTCTCCTCAGCTTTTCAAGCAGCTATTGATGGTGTCTGGTGTTGATCGCTACTACCAAATTGCAAAATGTTTCCGCGACGAAGATCTTCGAGCTGATCGTCAGCCTGAATTTACTCAGGTGGATGTTGAGGCATCTTACATGTCTGAAGATGAGATTATGGGTAAGATGGAGGTGCTTGCCGGCTCCATGTTTAAAGAGCTGCTAGGTGTAGACTTGGGCGAGTTTCCGCGAATGCCATACTCCGAAGCAATGAGTAAGTACGGAAGTGACAAGCCGGACCTGCGTATCC
>NZ_LWFU01000958.1:0-664 GCF_001635135.1 Oleiphilus sp. HI0080 | reverse complement strand
GGCATGATTACGCGCTCAAGCCCTGCCTGTCGATAGATGAACTCAAACTTGAAGGCCTGCCCAGTTTGCTTGTTTCTTAGAACGCCTTGATCTTGTTCCCAGCCTGCATCGCGCAGTAGCTTAATCGCTTTGCGCATTTTGTTTCGGATATTGCCGTCCCCCTTGCTAGGTGAAAATTCAAATGGCCCGGAAAACAACTCGGGTGGTAACTGCGTTCTGAATGGCTCTAGCAGGGCGAGTTCTTCTGCTGAAGGTTTGCCTTGATGCGCGTATTGGGAGTTGGGGAAGTAGCTAGTGTTGCGTGTGTAGGCCTTATGGAAAAGGCTGGCATTAATCCACTCAAAATCAAATAGCTCCGAGATAGCTTGTCTAACGCGCTTGTCTTTGAATAGCGCTTTGCGGGTATTAAAGAAAAAGCCCTGTGTTCCAGATGGAATACTATGCGGGATTTGTTCTTTGATGATATCGCCGGCATTGATGGCCGGAAAATCATAACCCTCGGCCCAGTTCTTGGCGGTGTAGTCATAGAAAATATCAAACTCGTCCGATTTGAATGCCTCAAACGCAACGGCCTGATCTCGGTAAAAATCCATGCTGATCGTGTCGAAGTTATAGCGCCCTTTGTAGACGTTGAGTTCGTTTCCCCAAAATGTGGGCACCCGCT
>NZ_LWFU01000957.1:0-942 GCF_001635135.1 Oleiphilus sp. HI0080 | reverse complement strand
GCGCAAGAAGTCATTGATAATAGCGTCGATGAAGCCTTAGCCGGACATGCGACGAAGATAGAAGTTGTCCTTCATGAAGACGGCTCGTTATCCGTTTCGGACAATGGTCGTGGCATGCCGGTTGATATTCACTCTGAAGAGGGTGTTCCGGGCGTTGAGTTGATTCTTACGCGATTGCATGCCGGTGGTAAATTCTCGAATGATAACTATAGCTTTTCTGGTGGTCTTCACGGAGTTGGCGTGTCGGTGGTGAATGCGCTCTCGACCAAATTAGAGGTGTTTATCCGCCGCAGCGGTAATCTTCACAAGATTGCTTTTGCGGATGGCGATAAAACGCATGACCTAGAAGTCATCGATACGGTTGGTAAACGTAACACTGGAACACTCGTTCATTTTTGGCCCGACGCGAAATACTTTGAGTCTGTTAAGTTCTCGATTTCGCGTTTGCGACACGTACTTCGCGCTAAAGCGGTCCTATGTCCGGGACTGCACATGGTCTTTAACAACAAGCAGACCAACGAGAAAGATGAATGGCATTTTGAAGACGGCTTAAAGGATTACTTGATTGGTGCGACTGACGGTTTTGAAACCTGCCCAAAGGTACCGTTTACCGGATCAATGGCTGGCAACAGTGAAGCGGTAGATTGGGCTATCCAGTGGTTAACGGAAGGTGGCGACATCACTCAGGAAAGCTACGTTAACCTTATTCCAACCGCGCAGGGTGGAACGCATGTTAATGGCTTTAGAACCGGCTGTTTGGAGGCGATGCGTGAGTTTTGTGAGTTTCGAAACTTGTTGCCGCGCGGCCTTAAGTTAGGCCCAGAGGATATTTGGGACAAAAGCTGTTTTGTCCTTTCGGCGAAACTCGCTGACCCTCAGTTTTCTGGTCAAACCAAAGAGCGATTGTCTTCTCGAGAAGCTGCCGCGTTTATTTCGGGGGTT
>NZ_LWFU01000956.1:0-720 GCF_001635135.1 Oleiphilus sp. HI0080 | reverse complement strand
TATTTTGTTCCGTGAAAGCGCAGGCAAAAGCATCACTTTGCCTAGTTCTCTGCTACTATTCGCGCCAGACACCCTACACACGCTGCAAACAGGAAAGGTTCGTGTTCTTAGATCTTGATACCAAGCTTTTAGAGGCCGTTAAAGAGGCTGGCTTCCAAACCCCTACTCCAGTGCAAGAAGCCTGCTTCGAACCTGCATTAGATGGCGAAGACCTTTTTGTCAGCGCAGAGACAGGTAGCGGAAAAACGGCGGCCTACTTGTTGCCCGCTTTTGAGCGCCTACTTGACCGCGACCAAGGTGAACCGCTTGCGCTTGTATTGGTTCCTACGCGAGAGCTCGCGCAACAAGTATTGCGTCAGGCAAAACAGCTCGGACGATTCACAGACCTTAGCTTTGGTATCGTCAGTGGTGGTACCGACATCAAAAAGCAAATCGAGCTGATTGAACGACCGCCACAGTTCATTGTGGCAACGCCCGGCCGGCTCTCAGAGATTATTTCACGCGATGGATTTGATCTTTCGAGTGTTGAGGTACTGATTCTGGATGAAGCCGATCGACTGCTCGATATGGGCTTCAGTGACGAAGTGCTATCCATTGCTGCAAATTGTATGGCGCGCATGCAAACATCCATGTTTTCTGCGACGCTTGCCAACAAAGCACTCAGAGGGCTCGCCGATGAGCTTCTCGACGATCCGGCAACCATTGAGCTCAACGCCACTC
>NZ_LWFU01000955.1:0-859 GCF_001635135.1 Oleiphilus sp. HI0080 | reverse complement strand
TACCTGCATTTAGACCAAAAATTCATGCACTTGGGCTTCCACATCTATGACGTTGGATTTCAAAGCCCGAACGTAGAAGCAGCACGACCACTCGTGTATGCAACGTCACTTTTATTGGTGGCGGTTATCGCTCTGTTGAATTTGTCAGCCGTCGCGATTCGCAACAGACTACGTGAAAAATACAAAGCGCTTGAGATGTAACCCAAGCGCTCATCCGAAATTAGTATTAGAGATTTAACCAAAGAGTTTGATATGGAAAACCAGAATTCAAGCACAAGCACAGAAAACACAAGCGCGACTGCACCAAATAGCGATCGCACCCATGGTATCGACATTAGCAGTCTTTCACGCGCAGAGAATACCTTGCGTTTAGAAGACGAAAAGATTGCACTGAAAGTGAATGACCTTCGTCTCAGTTATGGAGAAAAAGAAGCACTTCACGGTATCAACATGACCATTCCACAAAACCGGGTGACGGCGTTTATCGGCCCATCAGGCTGTGGTAAATCAACGCTATTGCGCTGCTTTAACCGAATGAACGATTTGGTAGATGGCGTCAACATTAGCGGAAAAGTGTTGCTAGAAGAGCAAGATATTTACGACAAAAAAGTCGAAGTCGCTGACCTTCGCCGTCGTGTTGGCATGGTATTCCAAAAGCCGAATCCATTTCCGAAGAGCATCTACGAAAACGTTGCCTACGGTTTACGTATTCAAGGCATTAATAGCAAACGCGTACTGGATGAGACGGTCGAATGGTCATTGCGCTCAGCCGCGCTTTGGGACGAAGTAAAAGATCGCCTAAACGACAGCGCGCTCGGTCTGTCTGGCGGTCAGCAACAGCGTTTGGTTATCGCGCGTA
>NZ_LWFU01000954.1:0-1452 GCF_001635135.1 Oleiphilus sp. HI0080 | reverse complement strand
CGTAGACAAAGACAACGTCCTTGCTTGGGATCACCATATAGCCGCGCCTGGTGTAATGGATTGGTATGTATGGGATGCTGCGCCGGCTATGTTTCCGGCAGCGCCAAAATTTATGTTCCCTATGCTTGGCAAGGTCGGCCTTGCAACGGCTGGCACCCCCATGACGCCAGCTGACCGTTCCGCTTACGAAGGTGCTGACGATTTACCGTATGCCTTCGGTTCGCAAGAGGTTAGATATAGTAAGGCGGACGCGGGGGTTCCTGTGGGCTACTGGCGAGCGGTCGGGCACTCGCACAATGGTTTTGTTACCGAAACCTTTGTTGAGGCGTGTGCCGAGAAGGCAGGGCAGGATGCGGTTGAGTTCCGGCTAGCGCTCTTGAGGGATCAGCCTCGTATGGCCGCTGTGCTGAAGTTGGCGGCACAAAAAGGTGGTTGGGCTGAAAAGCCGCCTGAAGGACGTTATCGAGGCATCGCTGTGCACAAATCCTTCGGGTCGTACGTGGCGGAGCTGGTTGAATTGAGCGTTGAGCAAGGTCAGCCAAAAGTCCATAAAGTCGTTTGTGCTGTCGATTGCGGTCAGGTGGTCAACCCCGACATTGTGACCATGCAAATGGAGAGCGGCATCGTTTTTGGATTGACCGCAGCGCTTTATGGTGAGATCAGTTTCGACAGTGGTTTGGCGAAACAAAGCAACTTCCATGATTATCAGATGGTACGCAACAACGAGTGCCCTGAGATTGAAGTCCACATTGTTGCAAGTGAAGAGTCACCGACGGGAGTTGGAGAGCCAGGTTTACCTCCGCTCGCAGCCGCTATGGGAGCCGCTATATTCAAAGCGACGGGTACGAGGCATACTCGCTTGCCCTTTAAGCTGTCTTAACGCATTGGCGATGGTCTAGGCGATGAATACCCAACGCATCGAGGTTTTTAAGGCGCTGCTTACTGCTTTGCAGGCAAAACGGCCTGTGTTTTTAGTAACTGTGCTTGAAACATGGGGGGCATCGCCACGGCCTGCCGGAAGTGTGCTCGCCTTTGACCCTCTTGCCAATCAGGTTTTTGGATCGGTTTCTGGCGGCTGCGTTGAAGAAGACTTGTTGGAGAGCTTGCGATCTCCCGAAAGTCTTGATGAAAAGGACGTGTTTCCCATTACTAAGCGATACGGAGCCGATGCGGCAGGGTATGATTTGCCTTGTGGTGCCACCATCGAGTTACTAATAGAGCTTTTTGATCCAGTCCAAAATTCGAGTTGTGTTGAGCATGTTCAGACTCTTCTCGCCCGGGTTGACCAGTTGTCTGAAGTTTGCCGTTGTGTTGCTCTCGATTCTTCGCGCACTTGCACATTGACGGATTTTCCAGACGAGGCGTATGGTGAGGTATGGTGCCAAGATGACTGCGTTTATCTGCGTTGTGCGGCTATCGACAAACTCTTGCTTATTGGCGCGACGGATGTCG
>NZ_LWFU01000953.1:0-5947 GCF_001635135.1 Oleiphilus sp. HI0080 | reverse complement strand
ACAGCACTTTCATCAAGCGCAGAGTTACCGCTTGAGTTAATAATCGAAACCTTGGATAACTCTCCTGAAGGAAAAAGCTCGATGCGTAACAAAACGCTAGAACCTCCGCTATTCGGCGGTTTATGCCAGCGCGACTCGATTCGACTTCGAATAATCGACAAATAACGAGCCTTCTCATCAACATCTAACACAGGCTCATCCGTGCGCTCCGCGGCTTTCAGATCCTCTATGCCCTTCAAGCGCTCAGCCAAACGCTGCTCTCGCAGCGTCTGCTCCCTCGCCTCAGCAAGCTGCTTGAGCTTTTCAACTTCTTTTTGCGCCTGCTCTTGCTGTCTAGCTTTTTGCTGACGTTCTTTTTCAGCACTGGCAAGCTTTTCTTTAGCTTGCTGTTCGCGCCGTTTCTTTTCGGCGCGATCCTTTTCAAGTTGCTGTTGCTTTTTTTTGTCTGCTACCAGCTTTTTGCGCTCGGCTTCTTTTTTAGCCGCAGCTTTACGCTTGCGCTCCTCTTCTGCCTTTCTCTTCGCCAAATCTTTCTTTTTTTGCGCTTGTTTCTTCTTTTTTAGATCATCTTGGCGCTTCTTTTCCAAGGCCTCGCGCTCTAATCGCTGCTTTTTCTTGTAGGGCAGTCGATCAACCTCTTCGGCAGTCAGCACACGCGCCTCAATGCTCTGAGGAATGACGTATGTTTTGACCGCTTCAGTGCTGCTCCAAGACCAAGTCATAACAATAACGACAAGCAAGTGCACGCCGACACTCGCTACAAGGTATCGCCTGTGACCTTTTGTGAGGGCCTCCCTCACATATTTGGCCATCCCCAACCATTGGTTAAATCGCTCTGAGCCTGATGGTTTGTTGCTCATGGGTCCTCGGTGATCAAGCCAACACCTTTGGCACCGGCCGCCTGAACCACAGCCATCAGTTCTACAACCACGCCATATTCGACATTTTTGTCACCACGAATCAGCACCGAAAGCGCTGGATTAACCGAAAGCAAATCAGTAACACTATCCACCAATTGGTCTTGAGACAAAGGCGCATCCGAGAGAGAGCTCATCTCCATGTAATAGGCGCCGTTCAAGTCAACGGTAATTATTAGTGGTTCTTGGTTCTGCTCTACAATGACAGGAGCAGATTCCACGTTTGGTAAATCTATTTTGATCCCCTGAGTCAGCATCGGTGCCGTCACCATAAAAATGATCAGCAACACGAGCATGACGTCAATATAAGGTACGACGTTGATGTCGGACATTGGCTTTTTCTTCTGCCTAGCCATCTATCAGACCCTTATTCAGGTTTTTCTGTGGAATAGACATTGCGGTGAAGAATACTTGAAAACTCTTCAACGAATGTTTCATAAGTGCTGTAAAGTCTATCCGCATTCGCGGAAAAACGGTTGTAAGCAACCACCGCCGGTATAGCCGCAAACAGCCCCATTGCCGTCGCGATGAGTGCCTCTGAAATACCTGGGGCCACGGTCGCGAGCGTGGCTTGCTGCTCCTGCGCCAAACCAAGGAACGAATTCATAATGCCCCATACTGTCCCAAACAAACCAATATAAGGACTTGTTGAGCCAACAGTAGCCAGAAATGGCAGGCTGGCATCCAGCCGATCAGACTCTCGCGACAAAGCTACACGCATTGATCGCTGAGTACCTTCCATAATCGCATCGGCATCCATGTCGTTTTTCCGTAAACGATTAAACTCTTTAAAGCCAGATCGAAATATATACTCCAAGCCAGGATGACTTTCAGACTCTCGATATAAGCGGCCCAGATCCATCCCAGACCAGAAGCGCTCCTCAAACTCAGCCTGATCTGCTTTCGCTGCTTTGAAATACGCACTGCGTTGAAAAATCAAATACCAGGAAATAACCGAAGCCGCCAACAGTAATAGCATGACCAACTGGACGAGCACGCTCGCGTCAGCAATCAAACCCCAAACAGATATTTGTTCTTGCAAGATTTTTCCCCTGTTACTTTTCTAAATCGGCCCGCAATGCAGCAGAAAGCGAGGCAGGCATTTTTCTAGGCCGGCCACTCATAAGATCAACACACGCAACTTTCACTTCGCCCTCGACCAAGCGCTTACCCGGCTCCGAGCGACGCTCTACCCACTGATGAACACGAAAGTAACTGTTTCGCAGCTCAAGAGACTGAACACAAACATCCAATTCATCATCCAAATAGGCAGAAGCCCGATATTTCATCGCGAGCTCGGCAACAACGAAACTTATACCGTCATTAAGTGACCGCCTCATTTCAAATCCATAGCTGCGCACAAACTCTGTCCGCGCTCGCTCGAAGAACTTCAGGTAATTTGCATAAAACACAATGCCACCCGCATCGGTATCTTCTAAATAAACCCTCAGAGGAAATCGATATAGCCCCACTACGTCGCCCCACCTTCGACAGGCATCGACAGACCGAAATGAAGCCATGCTTTTTCAGTCGTCACTCTGCCCCGAGGCGTGCGAGTCATGTAGCCTTGCTGAATAAGATAAGGCTCTAAAACATCCTCAATTGTCCCACGCTCTTCACCAATTGCAGCAGCCAGGCTTTCCACCCCTACCGGACCTCCGCCGAAGTTTTCTATCATGGTAAGCAAGAGGCGACGATCCATTCGATCAAACCCAGATTCGTCAACGCTCAGCATATTCAGCGCCCCATCTGCAACCGCTTGGGTGATCCGTCCGTCCCCCTTAACTTCTGCAAAATCCCTGACCCGACGTAACAAGCGATTCGCGATACGAGGAGTACCACGGGAGCGCTTTGCAATTTCTACCGCGCCCTGCTCTTGTATCTCAATGCCAGACAGCCTTGCCGAACGGGTTACAATCGACGACAAATCCGGAATGTTATAAAACTCTAAACGCTGAACGATTCCAAAGCGGTCTCGCAAAGGAGATGTCAAAAGCCCGGCTCTCGTAGTAGCGCCAACGAGCGTAAACGGCGGTAAATCGAGTTTTATTGACCGAGCGGCAGGCCCCTCTCCTATCATGATATCAAGCTGATAATCTTCCATCGCAGGATATAGAACCTCCTCAACATTTGCGCTGAGACGGTGTATTTCATCGATAAAAAGAATATCGCCCTCATCTAGATTTGTTAGTAGAGCGGCCAAGTCCCCCGCTTTCTCTAACACCGGCCCAGATGTAGACAGTATGTTTGACTCAAGCTCATTAGAGAGGATATTTGCAAGTGTGGTTTTGCCTAGCCCGGGAGGGCCAAAAATCAATACATGATCAAGGGCTTCCTGGCGTTTTTTTGCAGCCTCGACAAAAATACTCATCTGCTCTTTGACTACAGGCTGACCCACATAGTCAGATAATAACTTAGGACGGATTGCCCTATCCTGCTGGTCTTCTATATTGCGCCGTCCCTCGGGACTCGGTTGTGCTGAAACAAGCCGATCTGCTTCGATCATCAGATTATTTTACTTAATAATGAATTGATTTTAGTTTAACCCTCTAAAGACCTAGAGAAAGTTAAATATCAGTCAGAAGCTAGAAAGCCAACGGACCTAACTAGCCTGCTTTAACGTCGAACAATTAACTCAACGAACGGAGCGTAGCCTTAATCAGATCCTGCACTGACATACCATCTGCATAATGCTTCTTAACAAGCTTTGCAGCATCGGCAGGCTTATAACCTAACGCGACTAGAGCTGCTTCCGCTTCATCTTCAATACCGCTACTTCCCGCAATTTCAAGCGGTAAAGCAACGTCTGCCGCCAGAACGGCCTCGGGCACAATCTTCAATTTATCTCGCAACTCAATTAACAATCGCTCAGCAGTCTTTTTACCAATACCAGGTAACTTTACCAAAGCACTCACGTCCTCCTGATCGACGCATGACTGAAGATCTCGAGCACTCAGCCCCGAAAGAATTGCAATCCCAAGTTTAGGTCCAACTCCGTTCACTTTGATCAATATTCGAAAAGTATCGCGGTCAAGATTGGAGTTGAATCCATACAACAATTGGGCATCTTCTCTGACAACAAAATGGGTATATAGTTCGACTACCTCTCCCTTTTCCGGCAAATCAAAAGCTGTACTAATCGGCACTTCCAGCTCATAGCATAAGCCATTTACATCAATCAAAGCCTGATGAGTCGTTTTAGCCTCAAGCAAACCTTTTATCTTTCCAATCATAATTAACTCACTCTACCGCGACGACTTTTTGAAGCACCGCTTATTCGAATTAGATTCTGCTGCATATGAGCATGACAAAGTGCGATCGCTAGCGCATCCGCTGCATCAGCCTGAGGATCTGCATTCAAGCCCAGCAGATGTACAACCATATGCTTCACCTGCGCTTTATCGGCCGAACCCTTGCCAACTAACGCCTGCTTAACTTTACGCGCAGCATATTCACTCGCTGGCAAGCCCATTATATTTGCTGCAACAAGCGCCGCTCCGCGGGCCTGACCAAGCTTTAATGCAGAATCTGCATTCCTCGCCATAAAGACGTCCTCGATTGCAAACTCATCGGGGTCATATTGCTGGATCAATTGCGTCACCCCACGATAAATAAGGCCCAACTTATCAGCCAAGGTATCGCCATTAACGCGGATACAACCACTCGCAATATAGGTGCTTTTGCCGGAGCGAAAATCAATCACGCCATAGCCGGTTAAGCGCGAACCTGGGTCAATACCTAAGATGACAGACATATAAATGCTCAACGGGATTTGCTTGGCAGTTTAAAAGCGCAGAAGTGTAAACGCCATTACATAACAGACAGGAGAGACGTCCAACGAAGCTTTTACAAAACAAACACGCACAAAAAAAGGGCTTTCGCCCTTTTAGTTCACTGCAGCCAGACGGAAAGGCTAGTCTAGCTGCACCATTACTTCGTCTGAAATATCTGCATTAGTGTAGACGTTTTGGACATCATCAAGGTCTTCTAGGACATCAATCAAGCGCAAAATTTTCTCCGCGCCGTCGAGATCAAGCTCTGCCTTAGTGGATGCGACCATCGCAATTTCTGATCGCTCGGCTTTCAACCCCTTTGCCAAAAGCGCCTCTTTGACTGATATAAAATCACCTGGAGCGGTAACCACCTCAAACGAACCATCCTCCTGCTCCGCAACATCTTCCGCCCCGGCTTCAAGAGCAGTTTCGAGAAGCAGATCCTCATCAACGCCCGCATCAAAGAGCAGTGAGCCTAGCTTGCTAAAAAGATAAGCTACGGAGCCGTCAGTGCCCAAATTGCCCCCAGCCTTACTGAAAGCATGACGCACTTCAGCCACTGTTCGATTACGATTGTCTGTCATGGCCTCGATTAAAACCGCCACACCACCGGGACCATAGCCTTCGTAGGTAAGCTCATCGTAGTTATCGCCTTCACCCCCGCCAGAGCCACGAGCAATCGCTTTGTCGACGGTGTCGCGCTTCATGTTCGCGCCAAGAGCTTTATCAACGACGGCGCGCAAACGGGGGTTGTCATCGATATTGCCGCCACCATCTTTGGCGGCGACTACCAGCTCTCGAATGATCTTAGTAAATACTTTTCCGCGCTTTGCATCTTGTGCCGCTTTTCGGTGGCGAATATTCGCCCATTTACTATGACCTGCCATAACGAATTATCCCTCTGAGCTTTCCTTCGCCTTCTCTGGAAGATTCAGTTTGATACTCAATTCACGAAGCTGCTTCTTATCCACTTCTCCAGGCGCTTTAGTCAATACATCTGTCGCGCTTTGAGTTTTCGGGAAAGCAATAACCTCGCGAATCGATGTCGCACCTGTCATTAGCATAACTAAGCGATCCAGACCGAAGGCCAAGCCGCCATGCGGCGGACAACCAAACTTCAGCGCGTCGAGCAAGAAGCCGAACTTCTCTCTCTGCTCGTCTGCATCGATTCCCAAAATGTCAAAAACGGTGCTTTGCATCTCGCCATCATGAATACGAATAGATCCACCACCAAGCTCGGTGCCGTTAAGTACCATA
>NZ_LWFU01000952.1:0-664 GCF_001635135.1 Oleiphilus sp. HI0080 | reverse complement strand
AGTGGATGTATTTGACGCGAAGACCCCACTCGCTTGCATTTGTGCCTCTGCTTCTTGAGTCACTTTTGCCTTTAATCCACGATCTTCAAAAACGGCTTCGATAATCATATCGCAACCGGCTAAATCTTCCGCGTTCTCGGTTGGATGGATAAGCGCGAGCGTTTCATTGCGCTTAGACGCACTCAATCGGCCACGTTTCACCTTCTTATCAAGAAGGTTCTCGCTGTACGCCTTACCCTTCTCGGCAGACTCAAGAGAGACATCTTTCAAAACGACTTCAATGCCACGCGTAGCAGCGGAATAGGCAATTCCCGCTCCCATCATGCCGGCACCCAAAACACCGAGTTTCGTGAACTTGGCCTTTTCGATACCTGCAGGACGAGCTGCCCCCGCATTGATTTCGTTTAGTTGATACCAGAAAGTGTTGATCATGTTCTTTGAAACCTGACCGCACACCAATTCAACGAAATATCGTGTTTCGATTCGCATCGCTGAATCGATATCAACTTGCAGACTTTCTACCATCACCGACAAGATTGCCTCAGGCGCAGGGAGCACACCTTTGGTTTTGTCTCGCATCATTGCAGGCGCAATCGGCAGCATTTTGGCTAGCGCTGGTGTACTCGGCTTCCCGCCAGGCACTTTATAGCCTTTGACATCATAT
>NZ_LWFU01000951.1:0-927 GCF_001635135.1 Oleiphilus sp. HI0080 | reverse complement strand
GCCGAAGATCGCCGTTCGGTTTTTGCTGCGAGACAACCATCTCACCTGATCTCGGAAAGTGGCCTGTGAGTGCAGTAATGTTGACTTGGTGAGTCACTAGTAGGATCACCTCGCCATCGGCTTTTGTCTTCAGCTCTTTGGCGATCCAGGCTTTGGTCTTGTTCGTCGCTTCCTGCTTCATTTCCCAATTCTGAAAGAAGGAGTTTAGGGATGCGAGTTGTTCGGGTTCGCCTAGCGCTAATAACTGAGCTGTTTCCTTGCACCGACACCATTGGCTGGTGATAACGCGCGCGTCGCTATAGCCTTTTGCGCGCAGCTTTTCGCCCGTCTGTTGCGCTTGGTTTCGACCTGCCTGCGATAAGTTTCGTTGGCTGGCACAGTCTGAGAGGTCAAAATTCTCGGGATCGCCTGTGCCCGGCGCGAGCGTATGTCGCATTAGAACAACATGCCCGGGTTTCGCCATCATTACCCAAGGGTCGGAGACGTTGCCGTTGGCGTAGGTTTCGCTTCCCCAGCTCAATCCTAAAGATAAGTACAGGAGGTGCGTTAAGCCTCTAACACCCATTTTTGCACTGGCCGTCTGCGTCAAACTCCATGGTCTTGCCGCTCAGGGGTATGTGCACCGGAACATTGCTCGCATTTGTAAAGGCTGCTGTGCGGGTATTATCGAGCACCTTGCCATTTTTTGTCGCAGGCTCATTCGCATGTGAAGCGATCACCGAAATGGGCTTCACCATCTCGTTGATGACGTAGGCGGCTTCTGTAGGCCCCGTAGTAAAGGTACCGCCAATATTCATAACCGCCAGATCTGGCTGATAGTGGGCTCCCACTACTTCTTTCTGTTCGGCGGTCATGCCTGTGTCGCCAGAAAGGTAGACCACAAGCCCGTTGCTAAACTTCAAAATATAACCAGTGGGCGGCCCAACA
>NZ_LWFU01000950.1:0-832 GCF_001635135.1 Oleiphilus sp. HI0080 | reverse complement strand
TCGAAACCTAATTACAGTAGCTAGTCCTGTCGATATGCATCAAAGTGGTCTCACAGGAAAGTTTCTTTCGGTGGTATACAAGCCTGCGCAAAGTATTTCCAGTATGTTGAATGTCTCGCTTTTAGATATGCCGGCGAAAATGTTTCATGTGCCAGGATGGGTGTCCTCGGTCGCTTTCAAATTGACCAACCCGATTGGTAGTGTGATCAATTCGTATGAGAAGTTCTTAAATCTCTGGGATCGTGAGTATCTGGAGGAGAGTCTGACCATGAGTAAGTGGTTTGATGACATGGTCGATTACCCTGGCGAGACAATTAAGGACATGGCCGTCCATATGATGATTAATAACCGAATTGCTAGTGGTGCGATGCGCATCGGGCAGGCTAAAGCGCAGTTCAATAAGATTGCGTGTTCTATTTTGGCCTTTGCTGGAGAGAGCGATAATATCGTTAGCGTGAAAGCTGCACACAAGATTCTGGATATTGTGTCATCCACGGATAAAGAATTCTGTATTGCGCCCGGAGGACATGCCGGTGTATTTGCAGGTGCATCTGCTCCCGCGCATACATGGGCTCTCAGTGCAGACTGGTTAGTCGAGCGCTCGGACAAGAGGTAGTTATGAAAACATATACTGTGCATTATTGGCTCAAAGGAAGCGATGGGGAGGTAGTGGATACATCCCAGGGTGGAGAGCCAATGAAGATAAAAATCGGCGCCTCAGATGTCATCGAGGGTTTGCAGAAGGCCGTTGATGGCCGCAGCGCCGGAGATCGAATTGAAGCGACGATTCCCCCGGAGTTAGGTTATGGTCCGCATCGTCCAGAATTTGTTA
>NZ_LWFU01000949.1:0-639 GCF_001635135.1 Oleiphilus sp. HI0080 | reverse complement strand
GTACATGTCTGAAATTCAGGGTTGGCTAGACGGGACGTATAAGAAGCTAAAACCCTAACAGTGCGAAAACCCGCTGTGAGCCTTGAGCATCTCCGCAAACAGGCTCACGTTAATGGATGATCAATTCAAACCGTAAATACGCTGGCGCTCATAGCGCATCATACCAAGCGCTTCTTCTTGCTTGAGCGAGTATGCACTGCGATCGTCAAAGTGTTTCAGCCGCAGCAAATCAAGCTCGGTTTCCAAGTCTTCACCCTGATAAGTTGCAACAAGCGCTTCTCGCTCTTCCATGTAGGCATTACCCTTATCCCACATTTCGTCATTCTTTTTGTCCTGCTCTGCCAGAACACCAATGCGGTCTTCAGGAAAACCCAATTGCAAACGCATTTGGTTGATTGTCTCTTGGCGTTCGTCGGCCTCCATCGCCGCTAACTCTTTTTGTACAGAGTCTAACCGGAACACCATTTGGGTCGTCACACTCGCGGTGCCCATTAGTAAACCCTCGGGGGTATCGCCATAATTATCCTGCATAGCGACCTGCATGGTATAAACGCGATCTTCCAAAGGCATATCATAGGCGGTATTCAATTCCGTCATAACCGTTTTGACATTGCGCTCCCGCTGCTGATCTTGAGCGAT
>NZ_LWFU01000948.1:0-663 GCF_001635135.1 Oleiphilus sp. HI0080 | reverse complement strand
TTAAATCTTTTTCGGTAAATTTACCCAAACTAATTTCTTTTACGCGCTGGCATTCACCGCAAATCAAAAACTGCGAAACCTCATGGCGATGCTCGCAATTAATGTGGCAGCATGCCACATACTTATTTGCCAAATTGAGTTTATGAACCAAATGCTGTTCTTGAAGAAAGTCCAGGATTCGATAAACAGACATGGCCGGAATCACCTCGTCGTACTCGTTCTTGCACAGTTCAACAAGCTCATAGGCCGAGAGCGCCTTGTCTGAACCTAACAAACCCGATAAAACCAATTTACGTTTGGGCGTTAAACGCGCACCACTTTCTAGGCACTTTCTTTCTGCACCTTGAAGTGACTGTTGATCAAGATCGAGATCCATAACCGTTCCTTTACCTATATAATCAAACGTAAACTAGATGTGCTGCGCATTTGCTACCATATCATGCGCATTTCACAGGGTCTTCAAAACTTAAAAAGTCGGCTTTCATCCATCGCCACGAACTTCAGCGCATCAGTACCGGAGCAAACCACTTTTTCCTGCTCTTGCTTTCCTCGGCCTACGAAAGCAGACACGCCATGAGCGACTCCTCGATGGGCATATCCAACTCGTTGTAAATCACCTCAACGCGGCTTTCAAGGCAATCATCTAGGGCAAATTCACTGAAC
>NZ_LWFU01000947.1:0-1244 GCF_001635135.1 Oleiphilus sp. HI0080 | reverse complement strand
ATTTCCGCGCCGCTGGCCTCAATTGCCAACCGTGTTTCTTCTAGATCTTTGTACTTTCCCGTCCCTACTAACAGACGACTTTTATACTTTTCGCCTTCTATCTCTAGAACTCCGGTATCTAATCCCATTTTACTTCCTTTCCTATTGGCTAACCGCCACCAATCGCCTGCACAACCTCAACCAGATCACCTTCCTGTAACGTGATTTTCTCATGCTGGGCTTTGGGGACAATCTCTTTATTGTGCTCAATCGCGTAACGTTTCCCCTCTAAAGAAAGCGCCTTTGCGATCGCTAGTAAGTCTGTGCCAGCCTCACATTCGTAAGGCTCGCCATTTAGAATAATCTTCACGATTTAACTTTCCTCTAAAAGCTCAGGCTTGCCCATGCTCCATGCACCTCTTGCCGCA
Organism: Oleiphilus sp. HI0080; assembly: GCF_001635135.1. Taxonomy (NCBI): domain Bacteria; kingdom Pseudomonadati; phylum Pseudomonadota; class Gammaproteobacteria; order Oceanospirillales; family Oleiphilaceae; genus Oleiphilus; species Oleiphilus sp. HI0080. The sequence goes on along the minus strand of NZ_LWFU01000947.1, from coordinate 837 downwards.
AAGAACCAAGCTAAAAGAAACAAAACTCCACCCACTGGAGTAATCATTCCTAAAGACGCCAAACCGGTAAGCGCCAAGGCATACAAGCTCCCACTAAACAACACGACACCAAAGAGCATGAGCGACATGGAGACACTCAAGTAACGGCGTGCCTTTTCTGTTCTCGCCAAAGACGCCAACAACACCAAGACCAACATCGCTAAACTATGGTACGCCTGATACTCCACACCCGTTTGAAAAACAGACAGCATTTTCTCTGACAAAGAGTCCTTCAAGGCATGCGCTGCGAAAGCGCCAAGAGCAACCGACAACCCAGCACCAATGCAACCTAGTACTAAAAAATGGTGGTGTATTATTCGCATCTTTCAGATCGTGACGACGTATTATTTATCATTATTTGCAGCAAAATACAGTCCGCTGCGTGCTCTGCTCTATTCCTAGACGCTTGTTCGTTCCAGCGTATCTAAATTCAGCGCTGTAAGTTTTCCGCCCCATACGCAACCTGTGTCGATCGCTTGAAAACGTGCATCTTCGGTCTGTCCTTCTAAGGCAGCCCAGTGGCCAAAAACAATGGTCCACTTCCTTGATGTTGGTTGCTTAAACCAAGGGGCGAAACCCAAGGGCGTCTTATCGAGCCCCTCTTTGGCGCTCAACTCCAGCGCTCCACGCTGATCAATAAACCGCATGCGCGTCAAGTAATTGGTAATCACCCTCAAGCGATCTTGCCCCTTAAGACTATCATCCCAAACAGCCGGCTGATTCCCATACATTGCATTGAAATAAGCCTCGTATCGCTTCGCGTCTTCACTGGCCAACACTTCATGCACTTCATTCGCG
>NZ_LWFU01000946.1:0-1133 GCF_001635135.1 Oleiphilus sp. HI0080 | reverse complement strand
CTAAGAAAGCCACCATCAATGAGAATATCGAGGCGTCTGAAGTACGTCTTATTGACGAAAACGGCGAGCAGGTAGGGATTGTCCCTATCGGTGAAGCGATATCGAGAGCAGAATCAGTGTCTCTTGATCTTGTTCAGATTGCTGACAGTGATCCAATTGTGTGTAAAATCATGGATTACGGCAAAAAGATATTCGAAGAGAAAAAGCAAAAAGCGGCACAACGCAAGAAGCAGAAGCAGACCCAGGTCAAAGAGATTAAGTTACGACCAGGGACGGAAGAAGGGGATTATCAGGTAAAACTGCGCAACCTGATACGTTTCCTTGAAGCAGGGGACAAAGCCAAGGTGACTATTCGTTACCGAGGCCGCGAAATGGCCCATCAAGAGATCGGCATGAAGTTGCTCGAACGGATCGAACAAGATCTAGAAGAGCTCGGAGTTGTCGAACAGCGACCTAAAATGGAAGGTCGTCAAATGATGATGGTTATAGCCCCTAAAAAGAGAAAGTAAAACAAGCTGTAGCAGATGCTACATAGGCGCTTGGTTTTACTCAAATACTTATCCAATGCGGAGTGAGTTATTATGCCTAAAATGAAAGTAAAGAGCGGTGCGGCTAAACGCTTTAAAAAGACAGCCAACGGATTCAAGCATAAGCAATCCTTCACTAGTCACATCTTGACCAAAAAGTCGCCAAAGCGTAAGCGTCAGCTTCGTGGTTGCAAGCAGGTTGCCGATCAAGATCAGCAGTCTATCAAGCGCATGTTGCGTATCTAATTTGGTTCAAGATTTAGTTTAGGAGAACACTATGCCTCGCGTAAAACGTGGAGTTACTGCGCACCGTCGCCACAAGAAAATACTTAAGCAAGCTAAAGGTTATTACGGAGCTCGTAGCCGAGTCTTTCGTGTAGCCAAGCAAGCAGTTATCAAAGCTGGTCAATATGCATACCGTGACCGTAAGCAGCGTAAGCGTCAATTCCGTCAATTGTGGATTGCTCGTATTAATGCTGGTGCGCGTTTGAACGGATTGTCATACAGCCGTCTTATTGCCGGTTTGAAAAAGGCAAACGTTGAAATTGACCGTAAAGTTCTAGCTGATCTAGCGATGAATGATGCGCCAGTTTTCACTGCGGTTGT
>NZ_LWFU01000945.1:0-696 GCF_001635135.1 Oleiphilus sp. HI0080 | reverse complement strand
TTCAGATTGACAGCGCTCAGCGGCGTGGAGAGTTATTTGCGCCAATTCACTGGGGAAAACAATGGTCTTCTTCTGCCTCAATCGCTTATTTGTATAGTGATGCGCGAGACGCGATCTCAGGGCAGCCGGAGCTGAAGCATGCGGCCGTCGCGCTCGAAAAGCTGACAGTAAAAAAACATGCGTACCTGTTGCTCCGTGAGGAGCTTGATCATCGTGTTTTGTCGACGATGGCCGAAGTTTGGAGCAAAATCCGAATCAATGGTGCGTTCGTTTATCGGATCAGTTGTCTTGAATCGACTACGGAAATTGCCCAGCAGTTAGCCGATTTAGGCGTCATTTCTTCGACTCAAAGCATGAGCCATACCAAGGCTACTGGCAGAGTCTCGTTATATTTAAATCAGGGTGCTTTGAGCGCCCTCCTGATGGAGCAGTCGTCACCGCTCGATTTTCATAGAGCGTGGTTTGAGTCTCTTATTCAGGAAAATGCATTGAGTAGCGAACAGATTCATGAACTTCTGCACGGAGAGGTGGACGATGAATTTACGCAAGGGAAAATTGTCTGTAGTTGTTTCAAGGTTGGAGAGAAGGCCATTCATGATGCCATAGAAACCAAGCAATGTGACTCTGTAGAGTCGCTTGGCGATGCGCTTAAGTGTGGAACCAATTGTGGATCGTGTAAGCCGGAATTGAAGAAAA
>NZ_LWFU01000944.1:0-1060 GCF_001635135.1 Oleiphilus sp. HI0080 | reverse complement strand
GCTCAGTTGAAACGGGCATAGCCAATATGACCCTGCTGCTTGGCGGTGCTTCTATACTTGTATCGGATACCAATGGCGCTACCAGTCAATGGTTTATGGTGCGCGATGACGACAATGATTACAGCTTGCAGAAAATCCGTACCTTCGAAGCCGTCGGCGGGTCCGTGAGTGCGGTTGATATTGAGCAGCGCCGTAAAGGCTTTGTGGTTGCCGATACCACAGGCCAAATTGTCTTCTACAACAGTACTGCACACTCTACTGCATTGCGCATTGATGCTGAGGCGGAGGTCTCTCACGTTGCTATAGCGCCTCGAGCAAACAAGCTATTGGTAGAAACCAACGAAGGAATGATTCAATGGTGGAATGTAGAGAACGAACACCCAGAGATTTCCTTCTCCGCGCTTTGGAGCAAAGTTTGGTATGAGGGTTATCAAGAGCCCGAATACATTTGGCAATCATCTGCTGCAAACAATGACTTCGAACCAAAATACAGCCTGTCACCTCTTGCCTTCGGTACCTTAAAAGCGGCGTTTTACGCCATGCTTGTAGCGACACCATTGGCTATCTGTGGCGCCTTGTATACGGCTTACTTTATGTCGCCGCGACTTCGCAGAAAGGTCAAACCTTCTATCGAGTTAATGGAAGCACTACCCACCGTTATCCTTGGTTTTCTAGCCGGTTTGTTCTTCGCGCCATTCATGGAAGAGAACTTACCAGGCGTTTTCTCGGTACTGATCATCACGCCTATTTTCATTCTGTTGTTTGGGTATCTCTGGACCAACCTTCCTGTCGCGATTCGCCATAAGATTCCGGATGGATGGGACCCAGTTCTACTGATTCCGGTAATCATTGCCGGCGGCTGGATTAGCATGGCGATCAGCCCAGCACTTGAAACAATCTTGTTTGATGGTGACATGCGTCAATGGCTCACTAACTCTGCTGGCATCGATTTTGACCAGCGAAATGCTTTAGTTGTTGGCGCTGCGATGGGCTTTGCGGTTATTCCGACCATCTTCTCTATCACCGAGGATGCGGTGTTCAGCGTACCAAAGCACCTAAC
>NZ_LWFU01000943.1:0-6790 GCF_001635135.1 Oleiphilus sp. HI0080 | reverse complement strand
ATAGTATATTTAAGAATCTGGTTGTATATTTTACTTCGTATTAAACACACAACTTTTCACAAGTGAGGGGCTTCCCTTGAACGATATGGTCAAGAATTTAGTGCTTTGGTTGGTGATTGCTGCAGTTTTGCTGACAGTGTTCAACAACTTTAGTGCGCAGCAGAAAACACAACCAATGAACTACTCACAGTTTATTGAGTTAGTACAAAGCGGTCAGGTGCGTCAGGTTGTGATTGATGGGCTGCATTTTGAGATTGAGACGAGCGATCAGCGTAAGTACTCAACGGTAAGACCAATGGTTGAAGATCCGAAATTAATGGATGAGCTGATCAACAATAACGTCACTGTTATTGGTAAAGAGCCTGAGAAGCAAAGCATTTGGTCTCAGCTGCTCGTCGCGTCATTTCCGATTTTGGTGATTATTGCTGTGTTTATGTTCTTCATGCGGCAGATGCAAGGAGGGGGTGGCGGCAAAGGACCGATGTCTTTTGGAAAAAGCAAAGCGCGTTTGATGAGTGAAGATCAAATTAAAACCACTTTTGCTGATGTTGCTGGCGTCGATGAGGCGAAGGAAGACGTTAAAGAGCTTGTCGAGTTTTTGAGAGATCCTAGCAAATTTCAACGCTTGGGTGGTCAGATTCCAAGAGGCGTTCTCATGGTTGGTCAGCCAGGTACGGGTAAGACATTGCTCGCCAAAGCGATCGCTGGTGAGGCAAAAGTGCCTTTCTTTTCAATTTCAGGTTCTGACTTTGTAGAAATGTTTGTTGGTGTGGGTGCTTCTCGTGTTCGCGACATGTTTGAGCAGGCGAAGAAGCAGTCACCATGTATTATTTTTATCGATGAAATCGATGCCGTTGGACGTCATCGAGGCGCGGGTCTAGGTGGTGGTCATGATGAGCGTGAACAGACGCTGAACCAATTGCTTGTCGAGATGGATGGTTTTGAGGGGAATGAGGGTGTCATTGTTATTGCCGCGACCAACCGTCCTGATGTCCTTGATCCTGCCTTGTTGCGACCGGGGCGCTTTGACCGACAGGTAGTGGTTGGCTTGCCTGATATTCTTGGGCGAGAGCAAATCTTGAAAGTACACATGAAAAAGGTGCCTTTGGATGACGACGTTGAGCCAGGTTTAATCGCTCGAGGAACGCCGGGTTTTTCTGGCGCAGACTTGGCTAATTTGGTGAATGAGGCGTCTTTGTTTGCAGCGCGCGCGAACAAGCGCACTGTTTCCATGGTTGAGTTTGAGTTGGCGAAAGACAAAATCATGATGGGTGCTGAGCGTAAGTCGATGGTGATGTCTGAGAAAGAAAAGCTCAACACGGCGTTTCACGAGGCAGGGCATGCGATCGTTGGGCGCTTGATGCCAGAGCATGATCCGGTTTACAAAGTCAGCATTATTCCTCGCGGCCGTGCACTGGGTGTCACTATGTTTTTGCCGGAGGAAGATCGCTACAGTATGAGTCGGCAGCATTTAATTAGTAATATTTGCTCGCTTTACGGAGGGCGAATTGCTGAAGAGATGACGTTAGGCCCCGAAGGGGTCACTACTGGCGCCTCTAACGACATTGAGCGGGCAACAGAAATAGCGCGAAATATGGTCACGAAATGGGGGCTTTCAGAGAAGCTTGGTCCACTGAAATATGACGAAGCACAAGAAGAAGTGTTTCTAGGCAAATCTGCAGGCGGTGGAGCTTCTCATGTAGCGGCATCAACTCAGGCAAGCATTGATACTGAAGTGCGTTCTATTATCGATGAGTGTTATGCGCGTGCTCAAAAAATCCTGGAGGATAATCGCTCAAAACTGGATGCAATGGCTGATGCCTTGATGAAGTATGAGACGATCGATTCGCCGCAGATTGACGATATTATGAATGACAAGACACCTCGCCCGCCGAAGGGTTGGGGCGGAAATAGTGACTCAGGTAGTACTGGTGGTTCATCTGCTGTGGCGGATGATGCTGTGGAGGCGTCTAAGTCTGATCCAAAGTCCGAACCTCCTGTTGATGGTGTGGGTGGCCCGGCTGAAGGGCACTAATACTTCGTCCTGAAATTTAAAATGAATAAGGGCGCGACGAAAGTTGCGCCCTTTCTTTTTGGTCAAAAAGGTATGGATTTTACTAGGGCCCAGGTAATGGGTGTTTTGAATGTTACGCCGGACTCTTTCTCCGATGGAGGCAGATACTCGAGAGTAGAGGCTGCTCTGGAGCAAGCGCTTAGAATGGTAGATGATGGCGCCTCAATCATCGATATTGGCGGTGAGTCTACGCGTCCAGGCGCAGCAAAGGTGAGTGAGCAACAAGAGCTTGACCGGGTAATGCCTGTTGTTGAGCGTTTGAGGTGCGAGTCCGACGTTGTTATTTCTCTTGATACGAGTACTCCTGTGGTTATGAGGGAAGGTTTGGCGCTCGGAGTGCAGATGATAAATGATGTGCGTGCTTTTCAGAGGGAGGGTGCGTTGGAGGCGATCCAAGGAAGTGCGGGTTATTTTTGTCTTATGCATATGCAGGGCGAGCCAGATACTATGCAGCATGCGCCGCGATACAAGAGTGTGGTTCAAGAAGTTTCTGCGTTTTTGAGGGAGCGCGCTGCCGCTCTAAGTTCCTATGGTATTGCGAAGGAGCAGATCCTATTGGATCCTGGGTTTGGGTTTGGAAAAACACTTTCTCATAATTATAGTCTTCTCAAACATTTAGCCGATTTGAAAACCCTTGATTTTCCGCTTCTGATCGGAGTCTCTCGTAAATCTATGATTGGAAATGTTCTGGAGAAAGGAGTTGAGGGTAGGCTTTTCGGGAGTGTTGCTGCGGCTTTGTTGGCTCTTGAGCGCGGTGCGGCTATTCTTAGGGTACATGACGTTGCACCTACCATGGATGCGGTAAAGATTTGGTCTGCTATGCAGGCCGCAGAATAGAAATAAGAGAGAGTTGTATGGCTGACAGGAAGTATTTTGGGACAGATGGTATTCGTGGTCGTCTTGGTCAGGGGGCGATTACGCCTGAATTTATGCTCAAACTGGGCTGGGCATGTGGGCAGGTTTTTAAAAAACAGGGTTCGGCGAACAAAGTCATTATCGGAAAGGACACAAGGATCTCCGGTTATCTATTTGAGTCGGCTCTGGAGGCCGGCTTAGCAGCAGCCGGAGTTGGTATCCGTTTGATTGGTCCTATGCCTACGCCAGCCGTTGCCTATTTGACACGTACATATCGGGCGAACGCAGGCATTGTCATCAGTGCTTCTCACAATCCCTACGAAGATAACGGCATTAAGTTCTTCTCGTCTAAAGGCATGAAGTTAGACGACGAGGTTGAGCTTGAAATTGAGAAATGGCTCGAAAAGGATCTGGAGGTTGTGCCTCCAAGTGAATTAGGTAAAGCCAAAAGGATTGATGATGCGGTCGGGCGCTACGTTGAATATTGCAAGAGTACAATTCCGAGCCAGATGAGTCTTGAAGGTATGAAGATTGTACTTGATTGTGCGCATGGCGCTACTTATCAGGTGGCTCCTTATGTATTTCGGGAGTTGGGAGCGGAGGTTGTTGCAACAGGCGTCGAGCCGGATGGTTTGAACATCAACAAAAACGTCGGTTCGACGAGCCCTTCTGCTCTCGTCGAGCGAGTTCTGCTAGAGCAGGCTGATCTTGGTATTGCCTTCGATGGAGATGGTGACCGTGTTGTGATGGTGACGGCTGAGGGGGCGATTGTCGATGGTGACGAACTGATCTTTATCATTGCGAAAGATCGGCATTTACAAGGTGCGCTTGACGGTGGTGTGGTCGGAACTCAGATGACAAATTTTGGGGTCGAAGTTGCCTTTGGTGCTCTAGATATCCCTTTTTCCCGCGCTAAAGTGGGCGATCGTTACGTTATGGAGCAGCTTAAAGCAAATGAATGGTTGCTTGGTGGTGAGGGTTCAGGACATTTGATCTGTTTTGATAAGTCAACAACAGGTGATGGGATTGTATCTGCGCTGCAGGTCTTAAGGGCAATGTGGCGCAGACAGTTGTCGCTGTCGGCGTTAGCGGGAGAAATGTCCAAGTTACCGCAAGTTCTCAAAAATGTGCGGATTGCTGAGCGATGCGATCCTATGGAAAATCCGCACGTAGCGCAGGCGGTTGCCGATCAAGAAAAACGCTTTCACGGTAAAGGAAGAGTGTTGCTGCGCGCCTCTGGCACTGAGCCTTTAATTCGCGTAATGGCAGAGGGTGAAGACTCGCAATTAGTCGACCAAGTTGTCGATCATTTGGTGGGTGTTGTTTCTGACGTTTTGGCTTAGCTATTTTGGGTTTTATACGTCTTGTAGTTCGGGCGCAACTCGGTTAGTATTTGCGCCCGCTTGAACTGAGGTAGAACGATGCGTCGCAAAATTGTTGCTGGTAATTGGAAAATGAACGGTGACATCGACTTTGCGAATAAGTTCTGCGCAGATTTGCGAAAGAGATTGTCAGGTTCTCGAATGGCTTGCGACGTCATGGTTGCACCGCCGGCGCCTTATCTCTCCATCATGTCGGACGCATTCTCGGACGCTGATGTCACATTGGTGGCTCAGAACGTCGCGGAGTATGCCGGTGGGGCGTATACGGGTGAGGTGTCTGCTGCTATGTTGAAGGATTTTGGCTGTAGAGCGGCACTAATAGGCCACTCTGAGCGAAGAACTTTGTTTGTTGAATCGGATGAACGGGTCGTTGAAAAAATGAGCCGTTTATTGGAGCAGGGTATAGCCCCTATTTTGTGTGTCGGTGAATCGCTTGAAGAGCGGGAGTCTGGCAATGCGAAGGATGTGGTGGGTGCTCAGGTAGACTTTGTTTTGAGTCGGTTTTCCGCAGAGCAGCTATCTAATTTGGTGATAGCGTATGAGCCGGTTTGGGCGATAGGGACTGGTAAAACGGCATCGCCAGAACAGGCTCAAGAGATGCATGCGCATATTCGCAATGTGGTTGCGCAAGCTGATACGAACTTGTCGGATGGTATGAGTGTTCTGTATGGCGGTAGCGTAAACGCGGCTACGGCTAAAGAATTGTTCGCTCAACCGGATATTGATGGTGGTCTTGTTGGTGGGGCCTCTTTAAAAGTTGAAGATTTTTACGCGATTTGTCAGTCATTCTGATCAGTCGCAGTTTGTAGTAGGTTGCAGGTAATATGGAATTTTTGGAAACATCGGTCATCGTTGCCCACATTTTGGTTTCTCTGGCGCTTGTAGTGCTTGTCCTGCTACAGCAGGGTAAGGGTGCTGAAGCGGGCGCGTCGTTTGGTGGTGGCGCGTCGCAGACAGTGTTTGGTAGTCAGGGTAGTGGTAATTTTCTGACTCAGTCGACTAAGTGGTTGGCGGTGGTTTTTTTCGCAACCAGTATTGGTCTTGCATACATTGCAAAAGAGCAGGCTGCTCTGAGCGTTCAGGCCGCAACGACGCTTGTGCCGGTTGATCAGGTTGAGGGTGATGCTGAGTCGGTATCAAACTCTGAAGAAATGCTTGAGTTAGAATCGCAAACCGAAGACAATGCTGCTCCGGAGTTGGAGTAACGAAAGATTTCGATCTTGTTGGTAACGATTAGCGTTGCTTAACAGAATCTAGCCGATGTGGTGGAATTGGTAGACACGCCATCTTGAGGGGGTGGTGAGCTATGCTCGTGACGGTTCAAATCCGTCCATCGGCACCATCTTTAAGAGCCCGCGCTTTTACTTTAGTAGGTGCGGGCTTTGTTTTTGTGAACCTAGGTGTTATTGAGTTGACCCGTGTGGTCGTGCTGCCTATAATGCCGCGTGTAGTTGGGAGTGACTTGGTTCTCAAGTCTGAGCGATGGCTCGCCAATTTGGCTCTCCTTACAGCAGTTTTGTAAAGAGCCCCTCACTGTTAGGGGCTTTTTTATACTGATGGGCTTTGTGCCCATTTTTTGTTTGTGGAAATGGCGAACAACGCGGCGGAGGCGGCAGTGGCGGCAAAAAAACAGCTACTTGATGACATGATTAGGCCGGTAGTCGAAGGATTAGGTTTTGAGTGCTGGGGGATAGATTATGTTTCCCAAGGCAAGCACTCAATGCTGCGGATTTATATAGAAAGCAAAGATGCTGGCGAGCTTTCTGAAGTTGGTGAAGACGGGAAAGAGCGCGAGAGTGGGATTGAGTTAGGTGACTGTGAAGCAGTGAGTCGCCAACTCAGCGCAGTTCTCGACGTAGAAGATCCTATATCGGGCGACTATACGCTAGAGGTTTCATCACCGGGAATGGATAGAGCGTTATACGAGTTAGCGCATTACGAGCGATTCAAAGGGCATCATGTCGCGCTAAAGTTGCGCATGCCTTTTGAGGGGCGACGCAAGTTTAGTGGTGTACTGAAAGGCGTTGAAGGCAGTGATGTGATTGTGCAGGTGGACACCGAAGAGTTCTTGTTCCCTGTGGAAGGAATTGAAAAAGCGAATATCGTACCGCAATTTGATTGATATAGATTTATTGGAGCAAACGACGCGATGAACAAAGAAATTCTGCTGGTTGTTGAGGCGGTGTCTAATGAAAAGGGCGTAGATAAAGACGTTATTTTTGAGGCGATAGAACTGGCGCTGGCAACGGCAACCAAGAAGCGTTACGAGGAAGAAGAAGAGGCGGATATTGTTGTAAGCATTGACCGCAAAACCGGTGAGTATGACACTCACCGTCGTTGGCTTGTGGTTGATAACGACGCCGTGCCTGCTCTTGGCACTGAATTGACGATGCAAGAAGCAGAAGAAATTGATAGCAAGCTTCAGCCAGGTGATATTCATACAGAGCAAGTAGAATCGATCGCGTTTGGACGCATTGGT
>NZ_LWFU01000942.1:0-915 GCF_001635135.1 Oleiphilus sp. HI0080 | reverse complement strand
CGCCAACAAAAGAGTCGGCTGAGAATTTATTTACCAACTTATTCTTCTCATCAGAACGTTACGATTTATCTGCTGTTGGTCGAATGAAGTTCAACCGCCGGTTAGGTCGCGCGGAAGAAACCGGCGAAGGCGTTCTAGATAACAGCGATATTGTGGATGTTCTGCGAACGTTAATCGATATCCGAAACGGTAAAGGTGAAGTCGATGATATCGACCATTTAGGTAACCGCCGTATTCGCTCTGTTGGTGAAATGGCTGAAAACCAGTTCCGTGTTGGTCTAGTACGTGTCGAGCGAGCGGTTCGAGAGCGTCTAAGCATGGCGGAATCTGACGGACTGATGCCTCAAGATCTCATTAATGCCAAGCCCGTTGCCGCGGCAGTTAAGGAGTTCTTTGGTTCGAGTCAGTTGTCTCAGTTTATGGATCAGAACAATCCGCTTTCTGAAGTGACGCATAAGCGCCGCGTTTCTGCGCTAGGCCCAGGCGGTCTTACGCGTGAGCGAGCAGGTTTCGAGGTTCGTGATGTTCACCCAACGCACTACGGTCGGGTTTGTCCAATCGAAACGCCAGAAGGACCTAACATTGGCTTGATCAACTCATTGGCAACCTATGCGCGCACCAATTCTTACGGATTTTTAGAGAGTCCTTATAGGAAAGTTGTAGATAACGTTGTTACAGATCAAATCGATTACCTTTCTGCGATAGAAGAAAGTGGCTTCGTAATTGCTCAGGCGAGTGCGGTTGTCGATGAGAATAATGCTTTAACGGAAGAGTTGGTAACTGTTCGCCATAAGAATGAAACGACGGTCATGCCTCCGGAAAAAGTTAACTATATGGATGTATCGCCGCGTCAGGTTGTATCGGTTGCGGCCTCTTTAATTCCGTTCCTAGAGCACGATGATGCAAACCGGGCCT
>NZ_LWFU01000941.1:0-883 GCF_001635135.1 Oleiphilus sp. HI0080 | reverse complement strand
AAACTAAGGCCAAAAGTGTGCCCCTTTAGCTCAGTTGGTTAGAGCACCCGACTCATAATCGGTAGGTCCCCTGTTCAAGTCAGGGAAGGGGCACCATTTTTCTTCTTAATCCATCAAGTATCTCTTTTTTTCATTCCTCCCACTCTATGCGATCGATCGCGGTGCGTGCTTCCGCAATCCTGCAGTTAGTTAGTGATATGAGCTGTGTGACGGTGATTGGCCAATGCTTCTGCGCAATCGTCTGAATCTCCGTAAGGCTAAGCGCCGGGAGATGTGCTGAAAGTGATTTCTCTATCCAAAGCCAGGTTTCCTCGCCAGAAGATTCCATCGCATTACGCAGATGGATCGCTTGCTCACTCGTAACATTGAGAATCCAATTCCGAGAACGCCCTTTGCGCTCAAGTTGCGCCCCTGATGCTCTAATAAGTGTTTTCAGAGTTTGGGTGTGGTTTGTTCTGCGGACAAAACTGTTTAATGAAATAGAGATCTGTTGATGCACTGAGTTGGCTTGTGCTGTATGTCGGTCTGGGTTGTTTTTTTGATTGTACGCTTAATTAGCACAAGGTGGCTATCCTACAATACCGACACAGTGACTACCTGAGAGTAATCGCTTTCCAGTCCATCCGTATCGACAACCGTTACCGCGAAGCGGTATTCACCGTCTTCTAGCCCAGTAATATCGAACTCAGTTTCAAGCCCATCAACGACATGAACTGCACCGACATCACCGTTTCCATCGAGTTGGTATACTCTGAAGTTTTCGATTTCATAGACTTCCAGCTCAGAGCCATCGGTACGCTCTAACGGATAATCCCACGAAAGATGAATGGTTGAGCCGTCATCGGCATTCAGTGCGCTATTTGAGCCACTTTGCTGCCCCTGC
>NZ_LWFU01000940.1:0-776 GCF_001635135.1 Oleiphilus sp. HI0080 | reverse complement strand
CCAGTAATTCTGAATGAGCCGGTTTAATCGCCCTGCGAAGATTAGAAATTTGATTCTTCTCTGACTCGTTGAAAGCATCCGTGATTATTGTGTTTAATTCACTAAAGCTCGGAATGGCTACTTGGTGTTTCCAGCAAGCATCTGTAAGCGCGTCGAAAATGAATTTTGGTTGTTCTTTTTGAGCAGCAAAATTCAGCGCTAAACCTACTAGAGTTTCAGTCATACTACTGTCATAAGATTCCCAGTTCAGGAAATCCAGAATCTTGATTCTATGCCTGGTAACTAAAGATCCAGCGTAGCTAGTCAATGAAGTAGGGGGTTCAACGCTTAAAGTTTTAGCCACATGGTTGATATCGCGCTTTCCAAATTGGGCAGAATTGAAAAAGCGAGCTCGAGATCTGAAGTAACCAAGCTGCAAAATAAAGCCAATTCTGCTTTCGATCGGATGAATTCGAGTGATGCTTGATTTCAGTTCAGATGGAATCGAGAAGTAACGTTGACGATCTTCCTTGGAAAATCTAGGAGGAGTGTCGAACAACAGTCTTTCTGCGTCGTTCAAAATATTGATAACTGGCATATCACTACGCTCTTATTGTTATGGTGCGTAATTATTTATCGGTACTCAGCAAGAAAAGCTTAGTATCGGGTGAGCCAGCCCCATAAACAGCAAAACCGCACAAGGCGGTTTTAATGCGAGACGAAAGTTAGTAAGGCCTTGTCTCTGTATAGCGCCGCCCCCAGAAGCCGTGTTTAGAGTATGAAAGCGAGTGTGATAT
>NZ_LWFU01000939.1:0-848 GCF_001635135.1 Oleiphilus sp. HI0080 | reverse complement strand
GCAGTCGCCTTGCTTGGCGCGCTAACCCAAGTGTATTTACAGACATCCCTCGAATGGGTGATCAAGCAAACCAACAACTACTACCAACTGATGTTCGTTTTCGCGCTCATCGCTGCAATGAAGCGCATGCGTCAAACACCAATGACGCCCAAGAACAACGCCAAGGCAGAGACAATATCTGCCCCCACTATCCAAACTATGAGGCCTCTCTGTGTCACAACAATCTAACCACGCTGAGCACCAGCATGAAAAGAACGCGATGTGTGCATCGAAGCGGCAACAAGACAGTAGTAGACGCAACAGCGAATATTACTTCTCTCAGCTACCTGAGGGGCTCAGAAATGACCTCTCAACCGAACAAGCGCGGGAAATCAAGCGGGTGATCGACAGAGCCATACCCGTACCGTCGAAAAAAATCTTTTCGCTTGAGCTGACATTTTGGCTGTTCAAACGCTTTTACTGCGTGTTCTATCTCGGTGAAGACAAGCGCCGACTCATCCCGAACTTCGGAACAAATTACGGCAAAATGCTGAAATTATCCGCACATATTGTGAGCACCCTAATTGTTTGGATAGCCACGATCTTTGTCGCTGGTGCTGCGGTTTATTACGCAAAGAGTACGCTTGGAATAGACATATTTCCCAATCAACATGCTCAAGACATCATCACTGAAACGATCAGAGAGCAGGCCGAGTAAAGGCCTCGCGCATCCTGCATTGCATATTGCAAAAGGCGCCCGCCAGCTCCGCAACGAAAATACCTTAAATCATTGTTTTTAATGATCTTTATTTTATGGCACGCACCATGCAAACAGTTTATTCAAAGTCAATTTCAGTGAGAACATCTAT
>NZ_LWFU01000938.1:0-989 GCF_001635135.1 Oleiphilus sp. HI0080 | reverse complement strand
GAACAGCGCCGGAGACCAGTCCATCAACCTCGTCAAGCGCGACCATCATGGTCGCAAGAACAACGTTATCTTCAAGTAACGAGCGAGCCATATCTGGTGCGAGCCCTTTATGTTTTCGAAGCTCAACCATGCTTGCAACATAACGCTCTCGAACATCGTCTGGGTTGATCACCTGAATATCTTCATGGAGCTTTAAGCCTTGTGCTTGAGCGACCGCCTCAATCTCGACTGGATCGCCAATCATGACGCAGTCTGCAATCCCCCTTTCTTGGCACGCAATCGCCGCCGCAACGGTCCGAGGTTCATTCCCTTCTGGTAAAACGATACGCCTGTTTGCTGAGCGCGCATTCACAGTAAGCATATGACGAAAAGCGGGTGGAGAAAGACGTGTTTTACGTTCTTTCTCGCAAAGGTGTTCGAGCCAGTCCAGATCGAGATATTCTGAAACCATGCTCACCACGCGCTGCATGCGTGGCTCATCATCGCTCTGTACAACGCGATTAAGGTTTGCGAGCGCAGCGGCTGCAGCAAAGGTATCAAGTTCGGTAGAGAGCAGAGGCAGGCCTGCTCTGAGTGCGGGCCCACAGAGCGCATGAATGCGCTCATTGATCGCAGAGTCACTCGTCAATAAAATGCCTGCTAACGGCGTTCCAGTGAGGCTTGCCATACATGCGGCCATGATCGCGTCACTCCGATCTGAAGGCGTAACGACGAGGGCGCCTGGCACAAGGCGAGGTACAATGTTATCTATCGTTTTTGCGGCGAAGACTATTTCCTGAATGCGGCGTGTGTCATGTTCGCCTTCACTAATCGCATTGAGCGAAAGTGAGTGCTGTAGATCAGAGACGCGTGGTGCAGAGAGCTCTTTCAAGAATGGGACGGCACCAATAAGACGGAAGTTGTCGGTGTAAATAGGCAGCTCCGAATATTCCGCTACTTGGCTGGAAAAGTCGTCGGCCTCAATATCTCCGGCCTTGTTGAGTATGACA
>NZ_LWFU01000937.1:0-1039 GCF_001635135.1 Oleiphilus sp. HI0080 | reverse complement strand
GCGATGCGCTGCTCTACTCTTTGGATGAGTATCACTGGTCGTATCGTGAAAAACATGCGCGAATTCTTAAGCACTCAGAGATAGATTTGCGATTCAAGCGCCTTTACGACGAAGCCCTATCTTTTCGGCTTTCACCGAAGTATGCCTACTATCTGCAGCTAGATTTAAAAGACTGGCATCGCAATGTCATGAGACAGCTTGAGTCAATCCATCTGAAATGCGAAGCCAAAAGGCTCCAACGTTCTGATTTAACGTGGCAAACGTACTTCGACACAGCGCTGGTGCATTCACTGTATGAACGTGAGTTTAACGCAAAAGAATGTCTGCGTAGACTGATGAATCTCATCAAACCAAAAACAGGAAAATTGCCGAATAAGCTGCCTCCTTTGGGCAAGCTCGCATACCAGCTTTCAGATAACGAGAGCATGTTACCGTTGATCTTCCCTTACATTGCTTTCAACCCGAGCTTTGTGAATTCCTCGGTTGAAAAACAGCATTTCGTTTCATTTTTCTCATCGCACTTTGGCAGGCAGGAACAAGATTCATTGCTGAGCATTATCAAGGCATATGTCCGCCAATGGGGCGCCACGTTTGACCGAAATTTAAGCGCCGTATTGTCTAAAAACCAGATTGCTCTATAGGACATAACTATGATTTGCATTACATCCGACATCCATCACATGAGCCTGAAAACAGGTAATCAATTGTACTCAGATCGCACCGAGGCGAGCATTGCCTGCGATTTTGTCGCTCGACTTAACGAGCACAATGCGAAAGTCACATGCTTCGTGACAGGTAAAGCCTTCGAAGAAGAGTGGCCTGAAATCAAACCCATGTGCGAAAGCCGCAATGTAGAAATAGGCGGGCATACGTATAGCTGCTTTATGCCGGAGCTATGGCATCGCGGCTGTAAAAAACTCTTTGGCAGCTACAACGGCCCAAAATGGCAGCAAGATTGGGATATCGCTAAGACCAAACGCATTATTCAAACCAAGGCGAACATCACCATTACTAGCTGGCGAAACCACATGTATATGCA
>NZ_LWFU01000936.1:0-1546 GCF_001635135.1 Oleiphilus sp. HI0080 | reverse complement strand
GATGATCTCGGGGTCTGTTTCTCTTAAAAAAGGGTTAACTTTCTTCTCTAACTGTAAGCTTGTCGGAATCGTACTCTGATTACCGCTACGCAAAGATTCGCATTTAGAATTGTACTCATGCAAATCTTGGTTGCTGGGCATGAGTGTTTTCGCAAAGGCGAGGTTGGATAGCGTGTATTCATGAGCGCAGTAGATGTCTGTCGAATCCGGTAGCAATTTGAATTTCTCGAGAGAGTGCAGCATCTGTTCGGCGGTGCCTTCGAAAAGTCGACCGCACCCACCTGAAAACAAAGTGTCTCCTGAAAATAAGCGCGGGCGATTGTCGAGCACTGTGAGAAACGCAATGTGGTCGAGAGTATGGCCGGGAACTTCAATAACGCGAAATTCCAAACCAAGTAATGTGAAGCAATCCCCTTCGACATGTTCATGTTCAACGCCAGCATAACGTGATTCTTTAAATCCAATGACCTTGGCGCTCGGGAATACTTGTTTTAGGCGTTCTATTCCCCCAACGTGGTCAGGATGATGGTGTGTGACTAATATGGCATCAAGCGATAATTGGTGCTGTTTTAAATGCTCCAACACGGGTTCAGCTTGACCAGGATCCACGACGATCGCAGTTTTAGCATCCTGAATACACCAGATATAGTTGTCGACAAATGCTGGTATTGCTTCAATCGTGATGGTGCCCATTTGCATCTCTCGTTTTTCTAGCTTCTGTTAGTTTTTGAAACTACGAGTATACTGCTTAAAGCATCCGATTTGCCTTACGCTTCCGAAACCTTTTAGGACGATACGATGTACCACAACGACTTCTTTCAAGAGAAAGATCAGGCTTCTTCTTTCATGGCTACTCAAAAAGAGCTGGAAGATTGGTTTCAATCAGCTATTGGACGGTCGTTGTTGGCGAATCAACGGCAGCGCCTGGGGAAGTTAGTTGAGCGATGTTATGGGTTTCACCAAGCTGAAATAGGTGTCTCACATCGAATCCCTGTTGGTAATGCAAGTGGCTTGGGTCATGGTTTCTATGTTGTACCAAGGGCTGAACCTGACATGCCTGAAAATACTGTAGTGTCACTGAGCACTGAGTTAGCTTTAGATCATGATTGCGCAGACATGGTTATTCTTCATCACGCTCTTGATTTTAGTGCAGACCCGCATCAAACGCTTAGAGAGGCTGCTCGGATTCTAAAGCCCTCTGGTCACCTTGCTCTTGTGGGCTTCAACCCGCTTAGTTTATGGGGAGTGCTGAAGCTTTGTAATCGCTCGTCAAGAGGCCTTTGGCGCAACCGTTTTATCTCGGGTCATAGAGTGTCCGACTGGTTAAATCTTCTCGATTTTAAGGTCGATACCATGCGTTACTATTTCTATGCGCCGCCGATAAATCATCCTAGTACTGCAAGCAGGTTTGGTTGGATCGAGAGTATACTCAACTCCAAAGTGCCTTTGGGAGCCTACTACGTTATCATGGCGCAAAAACAGCAAGGGGCGAGGATCAACCTACGCCGTTCTTGGCGTAAACCGGCAAAAGTTATTGGTATTCCGG
>NZ_LWFU01000935.1:0-1318 GCF_001635135.1 Oleiphilus sp. HI0080 | reverse complement strand
CACAATCTAGTGGCAATCACAAACCCAGATCAGACGCGCCCTATTATCGACATCGCGCTCACCAAGTTCAGTTTCGACCACTTAATCAAGCACAATCACTTTGTAGAGTACTCGGGTAAAACCTATCTTTTGCGTAGTTTTGCGTTAGAGAGCGATCACGTGCTGACTGTTCGTGATGTGAGTGAGGGAAAGGCTATATCCGAGCGCGCAGTATCCGACATGCGCCTTTTGCTGCTTGTTTGTCTGGTTATTACCGAGCTTCTCTTGTTACTTGTGCTTTGGCGACCAATGACCCGCTTACGTCAAACCACTAACATACTGCCTTCATTGGCGAGTAAAAACTACGCACAAGCAAAAGCAGACTTCGCCAAACTCAGCGCGAGCCGCTTTATAAATGACGAGGCCGAGTTACTGCGCATGACAGCCTCCTCGCTATGCAGCGAACTTGAAAGCATGCATGAGCAGCTCGAATCACGCGCAAATGAACTAGAAACTCGAAGTCGAGAACTCATGCTAGAGCGGGACTTTGTTAATCAACTTTTCGATACCATGCATGCGGTAATTATCATTCAGGATCGCGAAGGCTATATTCGACAAACCAATCACTACACGGAGTCTCTCACGGGTTATGACCAAAACGAGCTTCAAGGTTTGCACTTCGCCAAGCTCCTAGATTCATCAATTTGTCTGGATTCGGTAATCCGCGAAGTGAAGAACATTGCGCTTAGAGATGATGGCGAATATCAGCATGAAGCCGCCGTCATCACAGAAGAAGGAAGACTGCGCTTTTTAGCATGGCGCCATGTACCACTAATTAACCAAAAGACCGGCTCACGGCAAATTCTGTCTATCGCGCTCGATATTTCCGGGCGGGTCGAAGCAGAAAGCGAGCTCGCTTGGCTCGCAAGGCACGACTCGCTAAGTGGCTTACATAATCGCCACGCCTTTGAAGAGCGTCTTGCAGAGTGTTTTGCCGAAAGCACTTCAAACACGCTGCGAGCAAATAGCACCGAGCTGACACATTTTGGCGTGATGTTTATTGATCTAGATGAATTCAAAACCATTAACGACACCCATGGGCACAACAAGGGTGACGAAATGATTAAAGCGGTCGCCAAAGTGCTTAAAGAGCAGAGTAGAGATAGCGATTTTGTCGCCCGCATGGGTGGAGATGAGTTCGCGATTATTGTGCGCAACTTCCATCGCTATGATCTTGACCGAATTACCAAGCGCATAGTCTCCAAACTGACAAGTATTGTTCTTGAACCGGATATCCATTGCACAGCCAGTATTGGCATCGCAGTGCATACACCATTTA
>NZ_LWFU01000934.1:0-1185 GCF_001635135.1 Oleiphilus sp. HI0080 | reverse complement strand
ATCCGGTGATGTGGCGAGATATTTTTATTGCCAACCAGGGAGCGACGCTGGATGTATTAGATCGTTTTAGCAATGATCTTGCGGTCTTGCGCAATGCAGTAGCGGCAGGCGATAGTCAAACTATGCTAGGCGTCTTTACACGTGCTCGTGCGGCACGGGAACATTTTTCTAAAGTCTTATCAGGGCAGTCTTATTTAAACGTTATGAATACTAACAATGTGATTTTCAAAGCAGGTTCTGGTCAGTCTTTGTCCGGTTCGATTCGTGTGGCGGGCGACAAGTCGATCTCGCATAGATCAATTATGCTAGGTGCCCTTGCAGAGGGCGTTACCGAGGTTGAAGGCTTTCTAGAGGGTGAAGATAGTCTCGCGACGCTTCAGGCATTCAGGGATATGGGGGTCGTGATAGAGGGGCCCCATAACGGGCGCGTAAAAATACACGGCGTGGGGTTGAATGGGCTGCAGCAGCCTCCCGGACCAATCTATCTTGGTAACTCCGGTACGGGCATGCGTTTATTTGCCGGACTTCTTTCTGGCCAGTCCTTCGATACAGAATTAACTGGGGATGAGTCCCTCTCTAAGCGCCCGATGGAGCGCGTCGCAGGTCCTTTGAGACTGATGGGTGCAATGATTGAGACGGCTGAGGGTGGGCGCCCACCAATGAAAATTAAAGGCGCTCAGCGGTTAAAGGGTATGCACTATGATATGCCTATGGCAAGTGCTCAGGTTAAGTCTTGTTTGTTGTTGGCGGGTATGTACGCCGACGGCGAGACCAGCGTGACCGAACCCGCGCCCACGCGGGACCATACAGAGCGTATGCTCAATGGTTTTGGATATAAGGTGGAGCGTGATGGCGCGACGGCAAAATTGACCGGCGGCGGCTCCATGCAGGGAGGCAAGATTGATGTACCTGCAGATATTTCTTCAGCGGCCTTCTTTATGGTAGCTGCGTCAATTACCCCAGGATCGGATTTAACGCTTGAACATGTTGGTTTAAATCCCACGCGTATTGGTGTGGTGAATATACTCCGCGCCATGGGTGGAGACATTACTATCAGCAACCAGAAAACGGTTGGTGGTGAACCGGTTGGAGATATTCGCATCAAACATGCCCAGTTGAAGGGTATCCAAATACCAGAAGATCAGGTTCCTTTGGCGATCGATGAGTTTCCAGTGCTTTTCATTG
>NZ_LWFU01000933.1:0-1246 GCF_001635135.1 Oleiphilus sp. HI0080 | reverse complement strand
CTTGCGAGTTTGCGCTCAGCAATAAGAACGGCATCGGCAGAGCAAAATGATCTGGAAGTGCGCTTGAAGCGCATTGATAAACTGATTCTTGCGGCCGACGAATCTAAGCAACAGAACGCAGGACAATTGGTTCACACCTTGGATCAATTGATTGATCAACTGCTTACGTTGTCGCTTCCCCGTAAACAGAAGAATGCGCTCAAAAAACTCTCTAAATCACTTTCCAAAAAAGCCCTCAACTTGCAGTCCTTCCCCGGGATTTTGTCTGAATATGCCAGTTTACAGGCTGCGGTGATTCAAGACATCGCAAAGTCCGTCCCGAAAGGCCCAGGTTTTTTTAGTCGTATGCTCGGTGCTGGGAAAGCGCAGCCATTGCAAGCGGCTGGAGAAGGAGGTGTCGAAGGGGGTGAGGACGATGAGACGACGTCACAGGCTCTTGAGCTGGAGATTGAGACGCAAGAAGAGCCCAAAGATAGTGAAGAAATTGTGCCAGGCTTTAGCTCGGTGGCAAGACATGTTCGCTCCACACTCTCTAACTTGCTCGATCAACTGAGTTTTCCGCAAAGCGCATTTCGGGATGTAGCGAAGCTTCGTGATCAGATAGAAGATGAGCTAGTGTGGTATGAGTTAGGGCCGACCTTGGATGATGTTGCGAACCTTGTTCTGTCCGTCGTCGGCAAAGGGCAGCGCGACTTCGAAAGTTTTCTCAAGCAGTTGGATGATCGTCTGAGCAAAGTTCAGGGGTTTCTGATTGATAGTCGAACCGTCGATGCGAATTGGCAAACCAAGAATCAGGAATTTGATCGAGCAGTTCGGGTGCAGGTGGATGAGATTTCCCAAAAAATGGATTCTTCTGCTGATCTTGATGAGTTGAAGGACTCGATATATAAACATCTCGATTCTATATCCAAAGCGGTTGATCAGCACGATGGGGATGGCAAACAATTTGAAAAAGAAAAAGAGGCAGAGGTTCAGGCGCTAAGAGAAAAGATCGAGGCGATGGAGCAGGAGGCGGCATACATTCGCAAACGCCTAAAAGAAGAGCGCGACAAAGCACTTCGGGATACGCTGACCAAACTTCCAAATAGGGAGGCATTCGATGAGCGCTTTGAATTGGAGTTTGAGCGCTGGAAGCGATACAAAAAGCCGGTGTCGCTAGTGGTTGCCGACATCGATTTCTTCAAGAACATCAATGATAGTTACGGACACTTGTCTGGGGATAAGGTTCTACAGATTATTGCGAAAG
>NZ_LWFU01000932.1:0-7682 GCF_001635135.1 Oleiphilus sp. HI0080 | reverse complement strand
TTTTTTGGTCTTGTTCCGCTAGAAGGTAGAGGGCAGGCTTTGGCATTTGGTTTGCGCGGGAATTTGTTTCGTACTGAAAACGCAGGCGAGTCGTGGGAGCAGCTTAGCTCAAATACAGAAAGTACGCTGATGTCAGGCGCGTTTGATGGAAATCGAAAAGTGAGCATCGCGGGCAACGGAGGTGTTGTCGTGCTAAGCGAAGATGGCGGTAAGACGTTCTCGGCATACTCTCGAGAGGAGCGACTGGGACACACAGCTTTGACGTACATCACTCGTCAGCGTGTTGCGCTAGTCGGTGAGTCGGGTGTTGAGCTAGTGACCCCCTCGGGCAAAAACCTTTAAGCACTTTATCTCAATCTCAAATTTTGTAAGAGGATTTACAAATGGCTAATGCCGACCAAAGTTCTGCGGGAACTTCAGCAAAAGGTTCCGGTTCAGTCGCAGAGCGTCTGATATTTGAAAACCGTCCGGTGATTCTTGGACTGTTTTTATTGATTACTGCTTTTCTAGGATTTAATGCAGCGCAAATTAAGCCTGATGCTTCGTTTGAGCGCTTAATCCCGTTGGAACACGAATTTATTCAGAACATGATGGATAATCGTTCTGATTTGGAAAACTTGGGTAACTTTATCCGTATTGCTGTGGCCGTTGAAGAAGGCGATATTTTCAATCAAGCCTACATGCAAACCCTGAGTGAGCTGAGTGACGAGGTATTCAAGCTCTCTGGTGTTGATCAGGCCGCTGTGCAGTCTTTATGGACTCCCAATGTCCGCTGGGTCGAAGTTACTGAAGATGGCTTCCAGGGTGGGACAGTTATTCCGGACGATTACGATGGCACTGAGTCATCTTTAAATCAGCTACGTGAGAATATCCTCAAGTCAGGTCAGGTAGGGCGACTTGTTGCGGATAACTTTAAGTCGACGATTATTTACGCCCCACTTCTGGATATCGACCCGGAGACAAAACTTCCTCTTGATTACGCTGATTTCTCTAAAAAGCTCGAAGACAAAATTCGTGCGCAATACGAGGAAAAGAACCCCAATGTGTCGATTCATATTGTCGGTTTTGCTAAAAAGGTTGGTGATTTAATTGAGGGTATTGGTGCTATCGCAACCTTTGCGCTAGTTACAATTGGCCTGACACTTAGCTTTTTGTTTATTTACTCTCGCTGTGCGATTGCGACGACCGTTCCGATTGTCACTTCGATTGTTGCAGTGGTCTGGCAGTTAGGCTTACTCAACATATTTGGTTACGGTCTTGACCCGTATTCGGTGTTGATCCCTTTCCTCGTTTTTGCAATCGGCATTAGTCATGGTGTGCAGATCGTAAATCAAATTGCGGTTCAAAGGGCTTCCGGCCTAAACGCGCTCATGAGTGCGCGCATGGCCTTCAGAAATTTGGCGAGGCCAGGCATTTTGGCGTTAGTCAGTGATGCCATCGGGTTTTTGACGCTGTTTTTTATTGAGATCGAAGTGATTCGTGATCTTGCTGTCGCCGCGGGTGTTGGTGTTGCTGTAATCATTATTACGAACCTTGTGCTCCACCCTGTGTTGATGTCTTACACCGGGCTAAGCAAGGGCGGGTTGAAGCATGCCAAGAAAGTCGAGATGAGTGAGCATAAGCCTTGGCGAGTGCTTTCTTTTATGTCTCATCAAAGCGTTGCGCCAATTTCGATTGTGATTGCGATCCTAGGTTGTGTCATTGGACTCTACTACCAGAAAGACCTGAAGATTGGTGATCTTGATCGAGGTGCCCCCGAGCTGCGTCCAGACTCGCGCTATAATTTGGATAATGCCTTTATCATTGATAACTATAGTACTAGTGCGGACGTGCTGGTTGTCATGATAAAAACAGAACCGCAGATGTGTTCTTCCTATGAGTTGTTGGATGTGATGGACCGAATGCAATGGCAACTTGAAAACACGGAAGGTGTTCAATCTACCGTATCTCTCGTTACTGTTTCAAAGCTCGTAACTAAGGCCTTGAATGAGGGCAGCTTTAAATGGTTTGAGTTGTCTCCCGATCAGCAATTTCTTGATTCGACTTTACAGCGAGCGCCTGCAGGACTCATCAACACAAATTGTAGCTTAACGCCCATGATTGTATATCTTGATGATCACAAAGCAGAGACGTTAAATCGTGTTGTCGACGAAATGAAGAGCCTCATCGAAGCTTATCCAAGTGAGGACTACACTTTCCTACTTGCTGCTGGTAATGCAGGGGTTGAGGCAGCAACGAATGAAGTTATTGAAAAAGCGAAAACTGTGATGTTACTTTCGGTTTACGCGGTTGTAAGTTTTCTTTGTCTCGTAACGTTCCGTTCTATTGCCGCCGTGATTTGTATTATCACACCTCTAGCGCTTACCTCCGTCCTTTGTGAAGCTTTGATGGCACAGCTTGGCATTGGCGTAAAGGTGGCGACCTTGCCAGTTATTGCGTTGGGTGTCGGTATCGGTGTCGACTACGGAATCTATATCTATAGCCAGTTAGAAGCGAAGCTGAAAGAGGGTATGACCCTTCAGGATGCATATTTTGAGACGCTTAAAACGACCGGTAAAGCGGTAGCGTTTACCGGTGTTACTTTGGGGATTGGTGTATGTACCTGGATTTTCTCTCCGATTAAGTTCCAAGCGGATATGGGAATACTGCTATTCTTCATGTTCTTATGGAATATGATTGGTTCAATGTGGCTTCTTCCAGCCTTGGCTCGTTTTCTTGTTAAGCCAAAAAAAGCGGCTTAGTTGACACTAAATAAGCAGAGCGGTGCGCGTCTCATGTATGTGAGGGGTGCGCCGCTTCTCAATTTAGAGTGTTCAGAAGATTGGCTAGCTATCTAATCTACGGCAATAGTTTATTTTTTAACTCAATCGTATAGAATCCCGCCCTCTTCTAATTTCCATTGTCATGTGACCCATTGTAGGGGCCACCACTGAAACGAGGTGAATATGCCTGTAATTACTCTCCCAGACGGTTCAAAACGAGAATTTGATAAAGCGGTATCGGTTAGCGATGTTGCTATGGATATTGGTCCTGGTCTTGCGAAAGCAACGATTGCCGGGCGCGTAAACGGAGAGTTAGTCGATGCCTGTGACTTGATTGACCAAGATGCGGAGCTAAGCATCATTACTTCTCGTGACGAAGACGGTGTTGAGATCATTCGCCACTCATGTGCGCATTTGCTTGGTCACGCAATTAAGCAATTGTGGCCAGAGACGCGGATGGCGATTGGCCCGGTTATCGAGAATGGCTTTTATTACGATGTCGATCTTGAGCATCGTTTGACTGACGAAGATGTCGAGAAGCTTGAAAAGCGAATGCTTGAGCTGGCAAAAAAAGACTACGCAGTGGTGAAGAAGGTTGTCTCTTGGAACGAGGCTGTCGATGCGTTTAAAGCTCGTGGTGAGAACTACAAGCTGGAGATTCTCGATCGGGATATCCCTCATGATGCAACGCCGGGTTTATACCATCACGAAGAGTACATTGACATGTGCCGTGGTCCACACGTGCCAAATATGAAGTTTTGTCATCACTTCAAGCTGATGAGAGTGTCTGGTGCGTATTGGCGTGGTGATTCTGATAATAAGCAGTTACAGCGTATCTACGGCACGGCCTTTGCCGACAAAAAGCAGCTAAAGCAGCATTTGAATCGCCTTGCTGAGGCTGAAAAGCGTGATCATCGAAAGATTGGTAAAAAACTAAACCTATTTCATATGCAGGATGAGGCGCCAGGAATGGTGTTCTGGCACGATAAGGGTTGGAGTATTTATCAGACAATCGAATCGTACATGCGCATTAAGCAGCGACAGTACGACTATAAAGAGATCAAGACACCGCAGGTTGTTGATCGTACTCTATGGGAGCGTTCCGGTCATTGGGATAAGTTCAGTGAGCAGATGTTTACAACGCATTCTGAGAATAGTGATTTTGCGATTAAGCCAATGAACTGCCCATGTCACGTGCAGGTATTCAATCAGGGGCTAAAAAGCTACAAAGAATTGCCGTTGCGTCTCGCGGAGTTTGGCTCTTGTCACCGTAACGAGGCAAGCGGTGCTTTGCACGGTATTATGCGCGTACGGGGTTTTACCCAGGATGATGCGCATATTTTCTGTACGGAAGAACAGATTCAGGCGGAGGTCGCTGATTTCATAGACATGTTGCATGAGGTCTATGAAGATTTTGGATTTACTGAGATTCTTTACAAGCTATCAACGCGCCCTGAAGAGCGGGTCGGAAGCGACGAAGTTTGGGATAAGGCAGAGGATGCGCTTGCGAA
Organism: Oleiphilus sp. HI0080; assembly: GCF_001635135.1. Classification (NCBI taxonomy): domain Bacteria; kingdom Pseudomonadati; phylum Pseudomonadota; class Gammaproteobacteria; order Oceanospirillales; family Oleiphilaceae; genus Oleiphilus; species Oleiphilus sp. HI0080. Next base: position 3,409 of record NZ_LWFU01000932.1, on the reverse strand, counting down.
AGCCTTGGATGCAAAAGATCTGAAATGGGATTTGCTGCCAGGAGAGGGTGCATTTTATGGTCCGAAAATAGAGTTTTCGTTGAAAGACTGTATTGGCCGAGTTTGGCAATGTGGAACGATTCAGGTCGATTTTTCGATGCCTGGTCGCCTAGGGGCGCAATATGTTAGCGATGAACAAGACCGCAAAACCCCTGTTATGCTCCATCGTGCCGTACTTGGTTCTTTTGAGCGTTTTATTGGTATTTTGATTGAAGAGTATGAAGGAGCTTTGCCCTTTTGGTTGGCGCCAGAACAGGCAGCAATACTCAATATTACCGATAAACAGTCAGAATATTGTGAAAAATTGCGAGAAAAGCTAGAACTAAGTGGGTTTAAGACACACTTAGACTTGAGAAACGAGAAGATCGGCTTTAAAATCCGCGAGCACACAATTGCCAAGGTTCCTTTTTTGCTCGTTGTCGGAGACAAAGAGATGGAAAATGGAACTGTGGCTGTCCGAACTCGTAAAGGTGAAGACCTTGGAGTTATGACTCAAGACGAAGTTGTAGCGCTATTTAGTCGAGAGTCAGAAAGTAAAGGACGTAGCATAGACAACGACAAGTCGGCTTAAACCCTCTTGTGCGCTGTCTTTTTGTTTTTGAATAGTTGGAGATTGCGACATTAAGCGAAGCAGCCAAATGGGTAAGGCTAAGAAAGCCACCATCAATGAGAATATCGAGGCGTCTGAAGTACGTCTTATTGACGAAAACGGCGAGCAGGTAGGGATTGTCCCTATCGGTGAAGCGATATCGAGAGCAGAATCAGTGTCTCTTGATCTTGTTCAGATTGCTGACAGTGATCCAATTGTGTGTAAAATCATGGATTACGGCAAAAAGATATTCGAAGAGAAAAAGCAAAAAGCGGCACAACGCAAGAAGCAGAAGCAGACCCAGGTCAAAGAGATTAAGTTACGACCAGGGACGGAAGAAGGGGATTATCAGGTAAAACTGCGCAACCTGATACGTTTCCTTGAAGCAGGGGACAAAGCCAAGGTGACTATTCGTTACCGAGGCCGCGAAATGGCCCATCAAGAGATCGGCATGAAGTTGCTCGAACGGATCGAACAAGATCTAGAAGAGCTCGGAGTTGTCGAACAGCGACCTAAAATGGAAGGTCGTCAAATGATGATGGTTATAGCCCCTAAAAAGAGAAAGTAAAACAAGCTGTAGCAGATGCTACATAGGCGCTTGGTTTTACTCAAATACTTATCCAATGCGGAGTGAGTTATTATGCCTAAAATGAAAGTAAAGAGCGGTGCGGCTAAACGCTTTAAAAAGACAGCCAACGGATTCAAGCATAAGCAATCCTTCACTAGTCACATCTTGACCAAAAAGTCGCCAAAGCGTAAGCGTCAGCTTCGTGGTTGCAAGCAGGTTGCCGATCAAGATCAGCAGTCTATCAAGCGCATGTTGCGTATCTAATTTGGTTCAAGATTTAGTTTAGGAGAACACTATGCCTCGCGTAAAACGTGGAGTTACTGCGCACCGTCGCCACAAGAAAATACTTAAGCAAGCTAAAGGTTATTACGGAGCTCGTAGCCGAGTCTTTCGTGTAGCCAAGCAAGCAGTTATCAAAGCTGGTCAATATGCATACCGTGACCGTAAGCAGCGTAAGCGTCAATTCCGTCAATTGTGGATTGCTCGTATTAATGCTGGTGCGCGTTTGAACGGATTGTCATACAGCCGTCTTATTGCCGGTTTGAAAAAGGCAAACGTTGAAATTGACCGTAAAGTTCTAGCTGATCTAGCGATGAATGATGCGCCAGTTTTCACTGCGGTTGTTGAGAAGGCTAAGACTGCATTAGCAAACTAAAGCCAGGCGAGAGGCGCTGTTGATATAATCTAACCGATTCAGCAGACCTCCGTTTTGAGCATTATGTGATAGGGGGCCTTGCCCCCTATTTTTGTATCCGGAGCAAACTAAATGGAAAACCTAGATCAGCTCGTCCAAATCGCCAATCAGGCCGTGGAAAAGGCCACAACGATTGCGGAACTGGATCAGGTACGCGTTGATTATCTTGGAAAAAAAGGTCAGATCACTGCTTTGCTGAAAGGCTTGGGTAAGCTAGACGCAGCGGAGAGACCCACAGCTGGAGCCAAGATCAATGAGGCGAAAGAAGCGGTACTCGAAAACCTAAACGCAAAGAAGAATCTACTCGAGAGTTCAGCTCTTGAAGCGCAGTTAATGTCAGAAGCGATCGATGTGACTCTGCCGGGTCGGGGCACAGACTTGGGTGGACTTCATCCGGTGACCAAAACAATGCGTCGTATTGAGTCATTTTTTGCTAAGGCTGGGTATTCCGTTGAGGTTGGCCCTGAAATTGAAGACGATTACCACAACTTTGAAGCGCTCAATATTCCGGGGCATCACCCTGCTAGAGCGATGCACGACACATTTTATTTCAATGCCAATACGCTTTTGCGGACACATACCTCGCCAGTTCAGGTGCGAACAATGGAGCAAGGAAAGCCGCCATTTCGCATGATCTGTCCTGGGCGGGTTTATCGTTGTGATTCAGATCAGACACACACACCAATGTTTCATCAGGTAGAAGGCTTGTTTGTTGAAGAAAAGGTTAGTTTTGCAGACCTGAAATCAACGATTGAAGAGTTTCTTCAGGTGTTCTTTGAGCGTGAGCTAGAGGTGCGATTCAGACCATCTTACTTTCCGTTTACTGAACCGTCTGCAGAAGTGGACATCGAGTGGGGTCGAAATGCCGATGGTTCAATTAAATGGCTGGAAGTGATGGGTTGCGGGATGGTTCATCCTAAGGTCTTTGAGGCGAGCGGAATAGACCCTGAACAATACTCAGGTTTTGCTTTCGGCTTGGGTGTAGAGCGCTTGGCAATGCTCAGATACGGTGTAAATGACCTGCGCATGTTTTTCGAGAACGATTTACGTTTTCTTCAACAGTTTAACTAAGTTTTTAAGTGGAATCTCAATGAAGTTCAGCGAACAGTGGCTAAGAGAGTGGGTGAATCCTGCTATTGAAACTGAAGCACTCTTGCATCAGGTAACGATGGCTGGTCTGGAAGTAGACGGCATCGATGCCGTTGCAGGAGAATTTAGTGGCGTTGTTGTAGCAGAGATACTCTCAGCCGAGCAACATCCTGATGCAGACAAGCTCCGCGTTTGTCAGGTCAGCGATGGCAAAGAAACATACAGTGTGGTTTGCGGTGCTCCTAATGCTAGAGCGGGTATTAAGGTTCCGTTTGCTCAGGTGGGCGCTGTTTTGCCTGGTAATTTTAAAATTAAAAAAGCTAAGCTTCGCGGTGTCGAGTCGTTCGGCATGTTATGTGCGGAGGCCGAGCTTGGTCTGGCAGAAAACTCAGATGGTCTGATGGAATTGCCAAATGATGCTCCTGTGGGC
>NZ_LWFU01000931.1:0-26242 GCF_001635135.1 Oleiphilus sp. HI0080 | reverse complement strand
ACATGTCGGCACGTTATTGGCAATTGTTTTGTACTTTCGTGAGGATCTCATTTTACTTGCCAAAGCGTGGTTCATGTCTTTGCTTGGACCGTCTCGCGTTCAGGAACAATCGAAGCAGCATGCTCGTCTTGCATGGCTGATCGTACTTGCAACGATTCCTGCCGGACTTGCTGGCTTGATGTTCAATGATTTCATTTCAGAGCATCTTCGTTCAACGCTGGTCATTGCGACAACTACGATTGTTTTTGGCTTGCTGTTATGGTTTTCGGATAGTCACGGAGCGCGTAATCGTGTGCTTGATAATATAGATTTGAAAACCGCCGTTCTTATTGGTGTTTCTCAAGCATTTGCGTTGATTCCCGGAACATCACGCTCTGGAATTACAATGACAGCCGCGTTGTTGCTTGGCCTTACTCGCGATGCGGCTGCGCGATTTTCATTTCTTCTCTCGGTGCCTTTGATCGCTGCAGCGGGAGGTCTTAAGACCAAAGAATTACTTGAGACGGGGACAGATGCGCAGTTGCAGCTGATCGCTTTCGCTACGATGGTGGCTTTCATTAGTGCTTTTGTATGTATCCATTTTTTCCTGCGCTTTTTGGAGCGCATTGGTTTTATGCCATTTGTTGTGTATCGCTTAAGTCTCGGGGCAGTTTTGCTTTTATTGGCGGTTGCCGCATAGCTAGTCTATACATTACACTGCTTTCATATCAGAGATAAGGCATTTGCGCCATGCTAATCGGCAACCCGTTAAACAACTTGTCCGTCCTGCAGTCTCCGGCTTCGGACCAAAAGCAGTCGCAGAAACAGGCTCAGCAAGATCTAGAGCGTCCTTCGCAGGAGCAGCAGGCACGAGTGCCCGTTCAGGAGTTAATGCGTCTTGGAGAAGTGAAGCAGGTTGAGCGTCTTGAAGCCTTAAATCGTACAGAAAACCTTTCTCTCAAAAGTAAAGAAGCTATTCAGCAGTATCAGGAAACTGAAGAAGCTAGTCGTTCCTTTGACGGTGGCGAGCTGCTTGGAATAGATGTTTATGTTTAATCGCAAGTAATGCCGGTTTCGAATACAGCCAAGCCTGATAAACTGGCGCTTGTAGTAAGCCCTTCTTGTTCATCAGAAATGCGCATGAAAGCCGAATCGCTCGCGCGACACCATTCTATGTCAATCGCCCAGGATATTGATCCGTTTGTCGCCGATTACTTTCTCGTTTTCGGCGATAATGCGCTTACTTTACATCAAACAGGTAAGGCCGCGCCCGGGCCAATTAACGCCTCGTTTGTTGAAGGTAAAAACCTGCATCGCATGCGTCATGGTGGTGGCAAGGGGCAGTTGATTGCCAAAGCTGTGGGTTTGAATAAGGGAGTCTATCCTCATGTTTTGGATGTCACCGCGGGGTTAGGTCGTGACGCATTTGTTCTTGCTACGCTCGGCTGTAAGGTTGACTTGTTTGAGCGAGTGCCGGCCGTAGAGGCGCTTTTGGGTTTTGCGATAGAGCAGGCGAAAGCTGCGCATGATCTTTCAATTGCTCATACGGCGCATCGCATGAACTTGCGTTTTGGTGATGCGCTAGATTATCTCAGAGAGTCTTCTGAATTAGTCGCTGATGTTATCTATTTAGACCCCATGTACCCCGAGCAGGGCAAGTCGGCTGCTGTTAAAAAAGAGATGCGCGCGTTTCATGATATCGTCGGACAGAATGAGGATGATTATTTGCTACTCGAGGAAGCCTTAAAGAAGGCGCGCTACCGGGTAGTGGTGAAGCGCCCTCGTAAGGGGGAGGCGATACAGGGCCCCAAGCCCTCACTTATTCTTGAGGGTAAGAGCTCTCGATACGATATCTATACGATCCGGCGATTAGAGGATCTTTCCGCAAATAGCTGAGCTTCAGCCAAGTGCTTGTTAGTGGCCGGAAGTGACTTGCAAGATCGCCTGTCTGAGCTCAGCATTGAGAACCAGCATTGAGTCTTCCGCGGCTTTGAGAACAAGCTCGCTGTATTTCAGCTTCTCTTCGTCGTCTTCTTGAAGTATTTGCTTGTCTTTGAGTACGGCGATAAAGTTTCGGAACAAGGTTTTATCGAAAAACTCTGGCGCATTTAGCCCAAACAATATCGACATACGCTCTGCCATCAGAGTACTTAGTTGCTCAAGCTCTTGAGCCGTCATCGACCCGCTTTCTTTGCGCGTGAGAATCGCGATCACGATGTAATAGCGTTCAAGCGTTGGCATAATGAAGCTCGCCAGAGTTGAAAGCTTTATGTAGTCTGATGAGCCAATTATAGGGCGGCGCACATGGTTGTCTTCAATCTTGAGAAGTTGGCTTTCGGCCATAACATTGAGCCATTCTTCAAAAATCTCGTCGATTTCAGAGCTATTCCACTGTAGGAACAATTCGGCTCTAATGTAGGAATAAACCGAACGAAAAATACGATGGATCTCGACCTTGCTCATGCTTGGGTTGTTGCGAATAATGCAGGCAATTAACGCCGGCACAGCAAACAGATGGAGTGTGTTATTGCGGTTGTAGGTCAATAAAACGGCATTTCGATCGCTCAGGGTAATGATGTCGCCTAGCTCATTTTTCTGACGGCTCAATAAGCCCATTTCTTCGGTATATTGAATCCACTCCTCGCCATCACCTTCAGGAAAAGAGACATGATCTGAATAGGGGAGTTTGCGGAGCAAGCCGGCGAAAAACGTGTTCAGATGCGCCAGCTCATTGGCATCCATGGCTTGGCGATGAGTCGACAGAAGCACGGTCGCAGTTAAGCTGACGGGGTTAACTGCGGCGCTTGAATTAATGCGAACGGCGATTTCCTTGGCTAAGTTGCTCACAACGTCGCTGAACCACTCTGGTTTCTCTTCGTCTAGATTTTTGATGCTTTTGATATCTTCTTTCCAGGAGCTTTGGGCGTCGCTTAAGTATGTGTCCAGTATGATGGGCTCCCCGAAATTCAAACCGACTTTTCCGAATGATTTTCTTAGGTTTTTCAGTGACTTAAATAATCCAAAAACAGACTCTTTTTTCTTTTCATTGCCGCGAAGCTCGCCCATGTAGGTGCCGCCCTCAAGGACTTTTTCATAGCCGCAGTAAACCGGAATGAAAGCAATCGGCTTCTGTTGATCCTTCAAATAACTCGTTACGGTCATGGCAACCATGCCTGCTTTAGGAGGAAGTGTTCTGCCCGTTCGGCTTCGGCCGCCCTCGACAAAGTACTCGATCGAGTATCCTCGCTTAAACATGATATGAATGTATTCTGAGAATACCGCAGCGTAAAGACGGTTGCCCTTAAAGCTGCGACGCATAAAGAATGCGCCACCGCGGCGCAGTATGCTCCCTACAACGGGGAGGTTAAGGTTAATGCCGGCAGCAATATGTGGAACCATGATGCCTTCTGCGAACAAAAGGGAAGAGAGAAGGAGATAGTCGATATGGCTTCTATGACAGGGCACATACACCACGGCGTGGTCTTTCGTGATCTCTCGAACGACATCTATATTCTTCGCATCGATGCCCTTGTAGATCTTGTTCCAAAGCTGATTTAACAGACGTTCTAGAAAGTGGACGGTGGATATTTGTAAGTTTGCAGCGATCTCATCGCCATATTTGAGGGCTTGCTGGCGCAATTCCTGAGGTGATTTTCCGGACTCTTCTGCTTCCTTGGCAATAGCTTCCTTGATGCTTGGAGAAGAGACAATAGACTGCACAAGGGTTTGACGATGACTCAAGTTTGGACCGATAACGGTTTGTCTTACTCTTCTAAAGTGCACGCGTAAAATCCGTGCCGCCATTCGCTCAGTGCGTTTGGCATCTTGTTCACTGTCGTGGTAAAGCTCATTAAGTGAGATCGGTTTGCTGAATTGGACGTAGGTTCTGCGGCCGTGAAGCAGAATAATCAGCGCATGTCGTAATGGGCTTGCAACGGACCAGTTGTCAGTTAGTAATAGTTGTAACCAGGATTTTTCTTTCGTTGGTGCACGGCCCCAGAAAATGGAAACCGGTACGATCTGAACGTCATTGTCATTTACGTCTGAGACATGCGATACCAGCTGTTTGAGGCGTCCTGTCACTGTTGGGCGCTGCTTGCGTTTGAAAAAGCGACCTAAAGGCTCATATAAAAAGAAAAATGAACGCCGTAAAGAGCCTTTTCCGAGAGGAAGTTTGGTTTGCGAACTGGGAAGTGCGCTTTTTATCGTCGAATTTTCAAGAACGAGTCGTGCAGAGAACGAGCGATATTGCAGTACGTAAATGACCGGTTTTTCAGGGTCAAGATTCAGCTCATCATGGTCTGCGCCTTTTATTTCCGCGCGGACCCAGAGAAATAGGATTTTTCTGCAGAGAGTAAAAAGAAGCGTTGAAAGTTTGAAGAAACGGCTCATTTAGAGTTCTTTGTTTGTGATTGATGCCCTAGTTTAGTGCTTGGTTTTGGTCTTCGTAAAGCTAATTTGAGGATACGCCTGTAAGCTTGGTGTCTACTGCAACATGACCATGTGGCAAGGTTGGAGCTTCGCCCTTGAACTCGTTCATGCCCGCCCATATAGTCTTCGCGACTAGTAATAAGTCTTTGATTTGCGTCTGCTATTTGGCGGATGCGATCGTCCTTTCGAACATTCACAAGTAGAAACGAAGATAAAAAATGATCAGCGTAAAAAATCTCTCTAAATATTTTGGTGATTTCTGCGCAGTAGACGATGTTTCGTTTGCGGTTCAACCAGGTGAAATACTTGGATTTTTAGGACCTAACGGCGCTGGCAAATCTACCACCATGAAAATGCTAACCGGCTTTTTGAACCCCTCATCGGGCGCCATTGATATGATGGGCTTTGATGTTGCGAAAAACCCCGTTGAGGCGAAGCGTGAACTTGGCTACTTGCCAGAAGGTGCTCCGGCATATGCCGATATGACGGTAAAGGCTTCTATTGAGTTTGTCGGCAAAGTGCGTGGCTACTCTGGTGCAGAGCTGGATGAGCGAGTAGCACGCGTGGTCCGCCAAGTCGAGCTCGAAAAAGTATTGAGCAAGCGTGTTGAAACCCTTTCTAAAGGCTATCAGCGACGCCTTGGCTTGGCGCAGGCGATTCTCCATGACCCAAAAGTATTGATTCTCGATGAGCCTACTGACGGATTGGATCCAAATCAGAAACATCAGGTGCGAGAACTCATACGCAATCTTTCGAAAGACAAGATTGTCATCGTTTCGACGCATATTCTTGAAGAAGTGAGCGCTGTTTGTACGCGCGCGATGATTCTGGCAGAAGGTCGAATTTTGTTTGATGGAACGCCGGATGAATTGGCAGCGAAATCGGAATACCACAATAGCGTGCACATACACCTTGCGCGCGAAGATGACTCTCTTCACGACAAGCTCTCAAACATCGATGGCGTAAGCAAGGTAGAGCGCACCGAGCATGGTGGATTGCGTGTACTTTCTGAAAATCGCACACCGATTCTTGCTCAAGTGAATAATGTATTGCATGCATCTGGTTGCCAAATTGATGAGCTTCATGTCGAGCAGGGTAAGCTGGATGATGTTTTTCGAACGATTACTGGACGACAGGAGGTGGCTCGATGAGTGCGTTGAAAGTCATTTTGGGTCGAGAGCTGGCGAGTTATTTTGCCACGCCGGTCGCCTACATCTTTATCATTATTTTTCTAATGTTGTCGGGTGTGTTTACGTTTTATATCGGGCAATTCTTCGAGCGTGGTCAGGCGGACCTGAGCGCGTTTTTTAACTTTGTTCCTTGGTTGTATCTGGTTTTGATTCCGTCAGTTGCGATGCGCCTTTGGTCAGAAGAGCGTCGTAGTGGCACGATTGAATTGATCATGACGCTTCCAGTCGCGACGTGGCAACTTGTTCTCGGTAAGTTTTTGGCGGCCTGGTTGTTTGTCGGTTTGGCATTGGCCTTGACGTTTCCTTTGTGGATCACTGTGAATTACCTCGGCGCCCCTGATAATGGCGTGATTCTAGGTGCTTATTTAGGTGCATGGCTCATGGCTGGTGGTTTTCTGGCCGTAGGTTCGTGTCTTTCGGCATTGAGCAAAAATCAGATTATCGCGTTCATTCTCACCTTAGTAGTGTGCTTTGTGCTCGTCGTTAGCGGGTTTCCTATCGTACAAGATAGTTTTTCGGGCTGGGCTCCGCTTTGGCTTGTTGATGGTATTTCCAATTTGAGCTTCCTCACCCACTTTACGGCGATCTCGCGCGGAGTAATTGATCTTCGTGACCTTGTATATTTTGTTGCGATGATTGGCGCCTGGCTGTATGCAACAGCGTTGGTGATTGATCTTAAGAAGGCGGATTAGGAGTTACTATGACGAAGCAAATCTCGTTTAAGTTAATTGCCGTCTTTACGGCATTATTCGCGGTGATTGTACTATCATCGATTTTTATCACTGGGTCTCGATTAGATCTTTCTGAAAATGGACTTTATACCCTTTCAGACGGCACCGAGAGTATTCTGGGCAAGCTGGAAAGGCCGGTTACGATTGACTACTACTTTTCCGATAAGGCGACGTCGCAGCTTCCCGCACTTAGAACGTATGCCAAGCGGGTCGAAGAACTGCTGAATGAATATGAGGCAAAAAGTGATGGCAAGATCACTGTGACCAAGATCGATCCAGAGCCGTTTTCAGATGCGGAAGACGCTGCTGCGCTCTCAGGCCTGCAAAGTGTTCCGGGTGGTGCGCGCGGCGATGAAATTTATTTTGGTCTAGTTGCCAAAAATGAAGCGGGTAACGAGGAAGTGGTTCCATTTATCCAGCCAGATAAAGAGGCATTTTTAGAATACGATCTAACGCGTTTGATCTCGGCCTTATCGCGCGAGCGTTTGCCTAAAATTGGCATCTACTCGGGCGTTGATATGAAGGGTGGAATGGACTTCATGACGCGTCAGCAAAAGCCGGAGTGGGCTATCTTACAGTACATCGATGATAACTTTGATCTAGAGTGGATTGAGGACGATGCAATAAGCATTGATGGAATCGACGTTTTGTTGCTTGTCGCACCTCAGAGTATCTCAGAACAGCTTGAATTTGCGATTGATCAATATGTTCTTGGTGGCGGAAAAGCCATTGTGTTTGTTGATCCGTTCATCGAAACCATGGCAAGCATGGGCGGGATGCCAACAGTTCAGTCATCGAGCCTTGAGAATCTTTTTACGGCTTGGGGAGTTCAGTTTGACGAGAGCCAATTCGTCGCTGACTTTGACAATTCGATGGTCGTGTCGCTTGGCCAGGGCGGCCAACCGGTTCGTCATTTGGGGTTACTAAGTCTTCGTCCAGATGCGTTTGAGCAAGATGATGTTGTGCTTTTTGGTTTAGAGAGTATGAACTTTTCTTCTGCTGGCCATCTTAGCGCGATTGATGGCGCAAGCAGTCAATTTGAACCGATTATTCGAAGCTCTGAGCAAAGCGCGCTTAAGCCGGCCGATATGCTTGCTTCTCTGCATGATCCATCAACCTTGATGTCTGGATTTGTTCCGACTGAAGAGGCATATACTTTGGCGGCGCGCGTGTCCGGAGCAGCGAAGACGGCATTTCCTGACGGTGTCGAGCTTACTGAAGAAGTTTCAACAGATTCGGTAGCCAGCGAGTCACAAGACACAGAGCCGAAAGCCGAGGGTGAGGCTGAAAGTGATATTGTTACGCGCACCATTACTCCAGAACTTACCGAGTCGGAGCAAATTAATGTGATGCTTGTTGCTGACACTGATGTGCTCAGTGATCGTTTGTGGGTGCAGGTCCAGAGCTTTTTCGGTCAGCAGATTGTGAGTCCGTGGGCGGATAATGGAACCTTCCTGTTGAATTCGGTAGAGAACCTCTCAGGGCAGGCAGAGTTAATTTCTATTCGGAGTCAGGGACGTTACAGCCGCCCATTCGAGCGCGTTGACGCTTTACGTCGTGACGCGGAAGAGCGTTTTCTTGCTCAGCAAGAGCTTTTGGAAGAGCAGTTAATGGCGACCGAAGAGAAATTGCTCGAACTAGAGCAGGTGCGAGACGCAAGTGATGTCTCTATGCTTTCAGAAGAGCAAGAAGCAGAGCTGCTTAAGTTTCAGGAAGAGAAGCTGAAGATTCGTAAGCAGCTTCGCGATGTGCAGCATCAGCTTGATCGCGATATTGAAACGTTAGGGACGCGCTTAAAACTGATTAATATCTTATTAATTCCGTTTTTGATTTGTGTTCTTGCTGTGTTCATGGGTATGCGTCAACGTCGTTTGGCTAGCGTATAAGCGGCACGTGACGGCAATGCTTGGAGAGGTTTGTTGATGGACGATCAGGTAAGCGCATGTTGTGGTAATGTGCTCGTTCTTGATTCGGGCGTTGGCGGCCTCTCAATCTGCCGCTCTGTGCTGCAGCTGTGTCCGCAACTTCATATTCGCTATGTAGCGGATGATACTTTCTTTCCGTATGGCACAAAGGACGAGCAGTTTTTGATTGCTCGGCTAAGCGATCTGATTGCGCAATGCCATGCTCGCTTCCATTTTGATCTGGTGATTGTCGCCTGTAATACGGCGAGTACATTAGTGCTGCCAACGCTGCGTGATCGTTTTGAGATGCCGTTCGTTGGTGTGGTGCCCGCGATCAAGCCTGCGGTTCAACAATCCAAGTCGAAAGCGATTGGGCTGTTAGCAACCCCGGGTACGGTCTCTCGAGACTATACAGATGCGTTGGTGAGGGATTTTGCGGCAGGATGTTCTGTGCTTAAGGTTGGCTCAAACGCACTTGTGGAAGAGGCAGAGAAGCTGCTGAATGGCGAGGGTGTGGACATGAATGTTCTGCAAGGTGCTATCAATCCTTTTATGCAAAGTACTGAGAACGTCGATACGATCGTTCTTGGTTGTACGCACTTTCCGTTTTTAAAAGAAGCCTTAAAGTCCTTGATGCCAGGCGTCGCTTGGGTCGATTCCGGCGATGCGGTGGCGCGCCGCGTCAGAGATCTTTTTGATGGGGCAGCGGTAGTCAAAGGTAAACAAGGTGTTTATCAAGAAAGCGCAGTGAAAGAAAGGCATCAGGTTTTGTTTACTGGGGCTGTTCCCAATTCACTTCACTTTCAGGATGTATTGGAAACAATTGGGATGCGGAACGCTGAGCTCTCGAGACTTTGAGAGACTTCCTTAGCGGTATCTTTTAGTCGTGGTTGATGACGAGCTAAGCCTTAGTCGGTGATTTTTGAGCTTATTTTGATGTTGGACAGAAACAAAAAAGCCAGTCGGTCACCGAGCAGGCTTTTTTTGTGTCCTAATTTGGCGTGCGACCTATATTGCGATCATTCTTGGGTGGTCAATGATGCGATTTAGAATGGCATGGCCTGGTTCTGCGCGACCAAAATAAAACCCTTGGATTTCTTGGCAACCTAGCTCCCGTAAGTAGTTAAGTTGGATTTCTGTCTCAACCCCTTCGGCAACAATATTTAACTTCAAGCCGTGTGCCATGTTAACAATCGCGTTGACGATGCAGGCCTCGTCCATTGAGTCCTCGATGTCGCGGACAAAGCTCTGGTCGACTTTCAAAGTATGAATGGGAAGCTTACTCAGATAATTAAGTGATGAGTAGCCGGTGCCAAAATCGTCGATGGCGATGGTCACGCCATGCTCGGAAAGTCGGTTAAGCTTTTTCGTCATCTGCTCAAGATCGTTCATGATTGTGTTTTCGGTAATCTCAACCTCAAGATTGCTCGCTGGGAAGCTATTTTCTTCCAATGTACTTAGTAAGCGCTCAACAAATTTCGGGTGTTCAACCTGTAAAGGGGAAAAGTTAACCGAAAGGCGAATGTTTGGATGTCCATTGCTAATCCAGCTACCTACTTCTTTGCATGCTTGATCGAGAACCCATTCGCTGATGTCAGGCATCATGCGCGTCTCTTCAGCGAGGGGAAGAAATTCGCCTGGGTATACTAAACCACGAGTAGGGTGCTCCCATCGAACGAGTGCTTCAACGCCAATGATTTCGTTGTTCTGAGCGCTCATCTGAGGTTGGTAGAACACTTTGAATTCGTTGTTCTCAAGGGCACCGCGTATTTCGCGTTCAAGCTTGATGCGGTTTGAGTCGGCAACTTCCATAGAATGGCTAAAGAACTGATAGCCGTCTTTACCACGTGATTTGACGTGGTACATCGCGACATCTGCGTTTTGAATGAGCTGGTCTACGGTCTCTCCGGCTCCTGGGAACATCGCAATTCCAATGCTCACCCCGACAAACACCTCGTGCTCCCCAAGTAGGAAGGGCTCTTTTAAGGTATTAATGACCTTTTTCGCGATGATGCGTGCATCTTCTGCGCTATTTACGTTTGGTAAGAGCAGTGTAAATTCGTCTCCTCCGAAGCGCGATAAGGTGTCGCATTTTCGAATGACATTATCTAGGCGCAGGGCAACCGCTTGCAGAAGGCGGTCTCCCATCGCATGACCAAGGGAATCATTGACCACTTTAAATCGATCCAGATCCAGAAACATGACAGCGAGTTCTTTGCTATTACGTTTTGCCTGTGCCAAAGCGAGATTTAAACGATCCTTGAACAAGGAACGATTTGGGAGGCGTGTTAACAAGTCGTGATACGCTTGAAAATTGATAAATTCTTCCGCTTCTTTGCGTTCAGTAATATCGCGTGCAGTCCCGTAAGTTCCAACTACCTGAAGTGAATCGATACCGTTCTGTTTGATTTTTCGTTCGATTGGAAAGAAGGTGATCTCGAAATGTCGGGAAGAATGTTCGTTCTTTTTTACTTTGAGCCGCAACTCTGAACTCCAGGCGCCATCACGTTTTTTACCTTGTATATCAAAGATATACTTGGCGCGGTCAATATCATCATCTTCAATGATCGCTTGATAGCTTTGTCCGAGTAGTTCTTGCTTGCTGTATCCCAATAGGCTTTCGACTTTTCGATTGAGAAAGGTGAAACGACCTTGGCGGTCAAGCATAAATACGACATCTGGAGAGCTGTTCACTATGTAACGGTGCAGCTCTTCAGACTTTTGAAGCCGCGCTTGCATAGAGTGATGCGCTTTCTCAAGCATCACTTTTTGAAGGCAGTTTCGGGTGGTGTTGATCAACTCCTCAGAGTCGTAAGGCTTGCGAAGATAGTCATATGCGCCGCGACGAAGCGCTTTGCTGACAGCCGAAAAAGACGACTCTCCGCTAACAACAATAACGGCTGGGTCCATTTGATGCTCGGCAATGAAATCCATCACCTGATGGCCGTCGATATCGGGCATGTTCAAATCGAGAAGAACTAGATCAAAATCATTCGCCTTGAGTGCTTCGCACGCATTGATTCCTCCAAGCGCTGTTGATACACGAAAGCCCTCGGACGTAAGCAAGGTTTCAAGGCTGGTCAGTAATCGATGTTCATCGTCAACGACCAGTATTTTTGCTCGTTCAATATCCAGGTTCGCCACCTGTTTTGACTTTATGATCTTCATTCTAGTTGTCAACCGTTCGCACTATAGTAGTTTGTTGTGCACATCTATCCAGTTTTTAGCCTTTATGAGCGTTTTAATAGTTATGTTGCTGCCCTAGCTACCTGGCAGCAAGACTTGAAACTGGGTGCCCGTTTTACCGCTCCTGCATGTGATTGTTCCTCGTGCTTCCGTTACGAGATTTTTTGTAATACTTAAGCCAAGACCTGAGTGTCCAGTCCCTTTGGTAGTAGAGATAGGAGAGAACAAGTTTTGCTGTACTTGTAATGGAATGCCTGGGCCATTATCTTCGACTCGAACTTCGGTGAACTTTTTGCCGTTGACATTCACATTTCCACGCGTAGTTATGCTGATTTTACCACCCTCGGGCAGCGCCTCTACAGCATTCTTTATAAGGTTAGTTAATATTTGCCTGAAGCTGTTTCTACTAATCGGATGCACTTTAAGGCTAGTGTCCTGCTCGAATTCGTACCCAATTCGCTTGGCCAAGAAGAGTGAATTTTTGTACAGAGTTAGTAGATTTTTAATCTCAAGGTTAATTTCAGCATGATCTTCGTTACCGCGTTTGTCCTGCTCGATGTCGCGGAGTCGAAGAATGATGTCGCTAGCGCGCTCGAGCTCTTCTTTTAATACAGTGAGCTCTTCTTTTACGTCATGTTGGTCAGAGAGCTTCGATGACAGGCTCGCCAAATAATTATTGATGATGCTGAGGGGGTTGTTTGCCTCATGCGCAATCTCTCTGACTTTTGCGCTTAGGGCGCTTATTTCCGCGTTCGTTTGCAAGGGCACGCTTACAGCTTCAATGTAAAGGCATTGATCTGTCAGCTGTCGTATCAATAAGTCTAGAAAGCTAGGATGAATTTGTTCTTTTTTGGAATGAAGGCTGGCCACAACCACGCAGATAACTCGGCTTTGATCGCGTATCGGCATGCAGAGCATACCTTCTGCGGCTAAATGTCTTAGAATTTGTTGGTCGGCTACGAGTGCTTCTGAGCGGTGTTGGAACGAAGAAAGAACATTGCCTTCTATCGCTGCTTTAGCGACTAAGCTGCTTCCGCGATCAACAGGAAATTGCATCGGGACCTGCTTTTGATCCTCGTCCACAAGGATAAGCTCTTCATCCTCGAGCCAAAACACAGCGCTTGTGCGCATACCAAAGAGGAGTGAAAGCGTGTAAGAAACCTGCTTCGCAAACTCGGTTTTCGTATCGCTTTTGCCAATTATGTCGTGAGATATGCTTTCTAGGCTGTGATCTCTGACCGTCTTCGCCAGATTAATATTGGCTTCTCGGTCATCAAAGGATTGAGATTCCTTTGTAGATTTGAGATTGATACCCATGCTGCTGGCGACTTCTTTTACTTCTTCATCGATTTTTCGAACAATTTCGTTAACGAGCGAAGGGTTGAGTTCAAATAGCTTTGTTCCAATTTCTGCTTGGTGTTCATGGTTCCGCTCGTCTAGTCGACTAAGCTCGCTGGAGACAAACAGGATTTTTACCAGGTGGTGTGCGCCCACTACGTCAGCGAGATTTGCATGATGATATCGAACCGCGTCGACTGAGTAGGGGCTAAGGCCCCATTGCTCAATCAATAGTGCGCTTAGCTCAGCATGATCAATGCCTAGAGAACCGAGCTCATGTTTGAAACGTGTGTTTTCGTTGGGAAACTCGCTTACCAATTCAAAATAGTCTTCGCGCAGGTGGCTTGCTAGCACCAGCTCTCCCATGTTGTGCAGTAATCCACAAAGGTAGGCCTCGTCTGGGTGAGGATAGCTGGTCAATATGGCGAGGGATTTCGCAAGCAGGGCGCAGTTGAGAGATCTTCTCCAGAATTCTTTTAGAAAGGCTTGGTCTTTATTATTGATTCCCGAAAAAAACTGGTGAATGGTTGCCGTTATAACGATGGTTTTTATGGTTTCAGTGCCCAGCACTAGCAACGCTCGGTCGAGAGACCTGACGGGCGTGCCGCGATTAAAAAAACTCGAGTTAGCCATCGAAACAACGCGAGCCGATATCGATGCATCACGGCTCACAATATCGGCGATTTCCTGAAAGGTGACGCCGTTACATTGGCAGGCATTGATAATGTCTACCAGAACGTGAGGCAGTGTCGGCAGCTTATTGAGCTGTAGCTGCTTTAAAAGCTTTTGTGAATTGGGCGGCATGTTAGTAAAAAATAATCTTTTATGGCTATTCACTCAGCTTAGACAATATTCCTTAAAAATTAAAAGTTTGCCGATTCTTTTTTATGTAGAGCATTAACCGTCTGGACGCTTTGTGTTCGAATTGATGTTTTTTTAAGCGCTGTCAATCCTTTTTCTTACTTAGCAAACTCATTAGAATTAGTCGCTAATAAAGATAACTCTCGCCCATCGAAATTATATGTTTCCTCGCGGTGCGGCCTGAACAATTATAAAGCGAGCAAGATGAACGTCGTTAAATTAGAAAAAACGAAATCCTCTCCACGTATCCCGCGCGTTTTAGCTATCACCGGTGGCAAGGGCGGTGTTGGTAAAACTAGCGTATCCGTAAATCTCGCAATCGCTCTGGCAAGGACTGGTTCAAAGGTGTGTTTGTTTGACGCGGATACTGGTCTGGCCAACATCAATGTGATGCTGGGCTTGCATCCGGCTTACACATTAGAGCATCTATTCACCGGTGAAAAATCGATACACGATATTTTGCTTGAGGGCCCTGCGGGTATCGACATTATCCCCGGAGCATCTGGATTTGCCCAATGTGTAGAGTTGGGCGTGAAAGAACAGCGCCGCCTAGTTGAGTCCATCAGTGAGTTAGAGCCAAAGTACGATTACATGCTTGTGGATACTGCTGCGGGTATCTCCCCAACCGTCTTGCACTTTATCGCCGCATCACAAATAGCCGCCGTTGTCATTACTCCTGAACCGACATCGCTAACAGACGCATTCTCTTTATTGAAGGTGTTGAGACGCCGAGGTTATCGTCGCAAAGTCGAGGTTATTGTAAACATGGCCTCAAACGCGCGACAAGCGGACAAGGTCTACCGTCGGTTCGAAGCGGCGGTGAAAAAGTATCTGGGACTGCAAACTGAGCAATTGGGCGCCCTATGGATGGATGAGAGCATGAGAACAGCTGTTTCCTTGCAGCGACCCGTTACTTTGTTCTCAAAAGAAGATCCTTCCGCAAAAGGTTTTTATCGTTTAGCGGAAAAGTTAGACAACTTGTTTGCAGGCCCCAAGGTGCCAAAACTTGCTTTTAGTTCTTATTGGAAAAAGCTTGTAGAGCGTTCGCAGGAGCTAGCAAGCAAAAAGGCAGAGCAGGAAGCCGCAGAGCGTGCACGTTATTCTTATACCTCTCCTTATTCTAACAACGCGCAGCCGCCTGTTTCGAGTCCCGATGTATCTCGTCCAGACGGCTTTCAGGTCAGAGAAAATAAACCAGCAATGGTTGTTGATTTGAACTCGAAGTCTTATCAAGAGTCTCTGTCTCAAGTGCAAAAACAGATTCTTGCGCAAAATAGTGGTTCTGCTGATGATCAATCCAGAACTTCAGAGAGTGAGCCTGCTGCTGGAGCGCGTAAGCCGTCAGACGAATTGCTGTCAGATGCTTCCGAAAATGCTTGGGTTGATTTACGCATTCGTATGAATCGTTTTTTTACTGACCCGAACACGACGCCGGAACAAGTTACAACGCTGATATCGAGCTGTATTTATGCGTATGGTGATCGTCTAGGTGATTCTGCCATCGACCTGCTGCATGGTTTGCTGAGTACATTAACGCCCGCATCCTTGAATGCAGAACATCGTCTCTTGTTGAGTGCCGAATACGAGCGTCTGGGCTTGGCGGATAGTGGAATAAGAGGCGCGTCTGAACCCGCATCGGTCACATCAAATTCAGAAGGCATTGATAACGAGGTGATTGAGGTTCAAGAGGCGGCTGCTGACGCGGTTTATGATGAGAGAGGCTTCGGTTCGCAAGCGAGTTTGGCTGAGCAGATTAGAAGTTCATCGAATAGTGTTCCGCTCGAGACCTTACTCGAGTCGATAAAATACGCCTCCCTGGTTGACTCAAGTCAGGACTGAGCGTAGTTTTTTGGTGCTGACAATATTGGGTTTGGCGCCTCAGCTTAAAGCAGATAACTAAGCGGATTGCTTCGAGAAGGATTGCTGACCCTCCACAGAACAATAAGAGGAAAAGCAATGTCGGAGCATCACGTCTATCCAGTCCCCGCAGATTTAGAAGCGTCTTCAAGCATTAATGAGAAGACTTATTTTGACATGTATAACGCTTCTATGGACGATCCCGATGCGTTCTGGGCTGAGCAGGCCAAGCGCATTGATTGGTTCAAGCCATTTAGCAAAGTGAAAGACGTTTCCTTTGCCTCTAAAGATCTTCATATTCGTTGGTTCGAAGACGGCGTCTTGAACGCTTCTTACAATTGCCTTGATCGTCATCTTGAAGAGAGAGCAGATCAGACGGCTATTATCTACGAGGGTGATGACCCCTCTGTTTCTGAACATATCTCTTATAGAGCTTTGTATGAGCGCGTATGCCGTTTGGCGAATGGCTTGCGAGAACTGGGTGTTCAAAAAGGCGATATTGTCACAATTTATATGCCGATGGTGCCCGAAACAGGTATAGCGATGCTTGCCTGTGCCCGAGTTGGTGCGGTGCACTCGGTTGTCTTTGGTGGTTTTTCCCCGGAAGCGCTTGCTGCCCGTATTGAGGATGGTCAGTCGAAATGGGTGATTACGGCGGATGAGGGAATCCGCGGCGGTAAGGCGATTCCACTTAAGAAAAATGTAGATCAAGCTTTGTCGATTGGGCAGCTTGATGTAGTGCAAAAGGTGATCGTGCTTAATCGCACTGGCGGCAGTGTCGATATGCTGGAAGGTCGAGATGTTTGGATGCATGCGTTGTCTGAGCGTCAAAGCAGTGAGTGTGAGCCTGAGCCAATGGATGCTGAAGATCCTTTGTTTATGTTGTACACGTCTGGCTCGACTGGAAAGCCAAAAGGCGTTTTGCATACAACCGGTGGTTATCTAACCTATGCGTCATTCACGCATGAAAAGGTGTTTGACTATCGCTCTGGCGAAGTTTACTGGTGTACGGCTGATTTTGGCTGGATAACTGGGCATACCTACATTCTGTATGGACCACTTTGTAACGGTGCTACCAGCGTCTTGTTTGAAGGGGTTCCAAACTATCCGGATGCTTCGAGGTTTTGGCAAGTTGTTGAAAAGCATCAAGTAAATATTTTTTATACTGCGCCGACGGCTATTCGTGCATTGATGGCCGCAGGAGACGATAAGGTGTCGGCGCACAGTCGCGACAGCATCCGCTTACTAGGCTCTGTGGGTGAGCCAATCAACCCTGAAGCTTGGGAATGGTACTACGAAGTGGTTGGTGAGAAGCGTTGTCCCATTGTGGATACATGGTGGCAAACGGAAACAGGAGGAATCTTGATTTCTCCGATACCCGGTGCGACAGCGCTCAAGCCGGGCTCGGCTTCTCGCCCTTTGTTTGGCGTAAATGCCGCTATCGTGGACAACGAGGGCAACCTTCTTGAGGGTGAGTGTGAGGGCAACCTCGTGCTACTTGATAGTTGGCCGGGTCAGATGCGAACAGTGTATGGAGACCATGCGCGTTTTATACAAACTTACTTCTCAAACTATGAGGGTATGTATTTCACGGGTGATGGAGCTCGCCGCGATGCAGATGGCTACTATTGGATTACCGGGCGCGTAGACGATGTTTTGAACGTGTCAGGGCATCGTATGGGCACGGCAGAAATTGAGAGTGCTCTAGTCGCTCATCCTGCGGTTGCGGAAGCCGCGGTTGTTGGCTATCCGCACGATATTAAAGGGCAGGGCATATATGTTTACGTTTCTATGATGGCGAATGCGGATGTTAGTGACGTTGATGCGTTGATCAGTGATTTGAAAAACTGGGTACGAAAAGAGATTGGACCTGTTGCATCGCCAGACTTGATTCAGATAGCGAGCGGCTTACCGAAGACGAGGTCCGGTAAAATTATGCGGCGTATTCTTCGCAAGATTGCGGCAAACGAACATGACAGCTTGGGAGATACGTCGACTCTAGCCGATCCAAGTGTCGTCGATACGTTGATCGACGGACGCTTGAATCGTTGAGCGTGGGATGGTGAATCGTCTTAGAAGTTAGAAAGGGCGCTCATTGAGCGCTCTTTTTTCTTGAGCAAGGTATCAATAAGCGAAGGTTCGCTTTTTTTCGAAGGCTCTGCTTCCTCATACCCGCTCACAATGATGAGATTTGATCCTTTTTTGTTCACTCGGTTGGAGTAAAACTGTTTAAAGGTATCGATCTTTAGTGCCGATACGGCGTCAATCAATTTCTGTTTACTATCGAAGCTGTAGTTTTGCTTGTCAATTTCGCTCCAATAACGATTACTCCGCTGTCCGATGTTGGTCTCTTTTTCCTCAAGTCGTGAGATGACGGCTTTTTTGTAGCGCTCAAAATCGGTTTCGAGCAACGCATCAATGCGTGGTTTTTCCGCCTCTAGGAAGCGAACGGTTTCATCTACGATCTTACTTGCTGGCGTGCTAGGGGACTGCACGATAAACGCTATCCCCGGAATTTCAAGCATTGGAAATGGGGTTGCAAAGACGATGTAGCCTAGCTGCTTCTCGGTGCGCAGTTGACCATAGTAATCATTGCTAATCGCTTGAGACAATACGCCATACAGGGCGCGTTCTGAGTAGTCCTTGGATTCACCTTGCATGTAGAAAACCATGCTGGTGTCAGGGTGGTCGATGGTTAGAGATATTGCCCAGTCTGCCTCTCCCTCTAAGTTAACAACTTGCGCTCGCTCTACCTTCTGAATCTTAGCGCTGGAAAGCAGGTGCTCCTTCACCAGTGCTGCCATACTCTCGGTTTGCTCTTTGTCGACGTTGCCATTGCTGAGGATGGCGGTATCAATGATGGAGAAAAATAGCTCTTTGAAAGACCGGAGCGTATTGATATCAATATTGTCGAGAGCGGCAAGTTTTTCCTCAGAAGACCAAGAAGGAGTAAGTACGCTTTCTTGTAAGGACTTAATGGCCTGTTGGAACGGTTTTTGTTCCTTTTCATTTTCTAATGAACGCTCTAGGCGCTCTTTGATGTTGTCAAAGCGCTCTTCTCGGAGAGGGCTCGTCTTTAAATTCTGAAGAATGGTTGCGAGGAGAACGTGTTGCTTATCGTTATAGCCGGCAATTTTTACGGTTACGCCACGAACGTGTTTATAGAGGTCATAGCTTAGTCCTGCAAGATAAGCTGGGTAGGAATATTCTACGAGGTTGTCGATCATCATGGAGACGAGAAGTTGGGTCATGACCATGTGCTCAACACGGTCCATTGCATAAGGTGATCTGACGCTCAAGAAAAACGTTGACTTGGGCGTCCCAAACTCCGTGTCGGTTGCGTGCCAAAGCTCAATACCATCTGCTGCATCAAGCTGCCTAGGGATGCTGTCATTTGTTACAGAGACTAAATCGGTATTGTCAGGGATAAATGCGTTGGGTTCGGGTAAGGCTAACGCTTCTAGAGGGCTTGCTTTTCTCAATTGATTGGTAAGGCTGATGGAGAGCGGCGCTACGGAATAAGGGGCTTTAAACCATGTAGTTTCTTTGTCCGTTTTTAGTCCCTGGGCTTTAACGCTTACTAAAACATTATCTGGTTTGAGATAGCTTAAGTAGTCTTCGATCAGTTCGGGCTTGAAGTCATTTAATTGGTAGAAAGCCGAGAGTACTTCGTGTGGTTTGAAGTCGTGTAATGTGGCGGAAAGAGAGCGAACGTAGCTCAGAGCTGGCGATTTCTCTTTAAATTTGAACCCGATGTCAGATAACTTGGCTTGCTCATCAAAGTAAAGCTTGGTGATGCCTTTCTGGTTCAGCAGTTCGATATAGCTAAATACCATCCCCATTATCTCATCCTGTTTCTTCAGGCCGCTTTCGGTTAGAGACATAGTGATAATAAACATGGCGTGCGCGCCGGTATCAAATTGCGTACCAGCCGACAGAGTATCAACAAGTTGTTTGTCTTTTAGTGCAGACAGGAGGCTTCCTTTTCCTTCATGTCCAATCAGGTTGGCTATGTAGCCCATTGGCTGAGAGTGAATGTGGTTCTTTGTTGATGGGATGGGGAAGCTCAAAGAAAGCGAGCGTGAATCCATCACACTCTCTACTTGGAGTTTTGCTGGTAGAAAACCACCCGCGAAAAACGGCTCGGTAATCGTTTTAACAGGAAGGTTTTTGTTTGGTATATCGGAAAAACGCGTTTCGACCCATTTCGCTAGCGTGCTCAGATCTTCTTTTCCCAGTACCGTAAGTTTCATTCGGTTGGCAGAGTATTGTACATCATAGAAATCGAGCAACGCAGATCTAAGCGTTTTACCTTCTTTGTCCACCAGTGTTTCGAGGTTACCAACGGCAAAGCGCTTGTAGGGGTGATTTGGAGCAAGCGTCGTTTTCAAGCTCTCTAGGTAACGCCGCCCGTCATCTTGGATCTTAGAGCTGTATTCTGAGTGAACGGCATTTACCTCTCGTTGAACATACTCTTGATTGAACAGGGGAGCAGTGAATTGTTGCGAAAACCGGTCTAAAGCTTCTTCTAAATAGTCCGCATTGACATCAAAAAAATAGTTTGTGTTCTGAAGAGATGTGTAAGCGTTATGCCCGCCACCATGCTCGCTGATAAATTTCTGGTAGGCATCGGGCTCTGGGTATTTGGCTGTGCCAAGAAAAAGCATATGCTCTAAGAAGTGTGCAAGGCCCGGGTAGTCTTCGGGGTCATCAGAGCTTCCTACATGAATATCCAAAGATGCGGCAGCTTTGTCGGCATCCTCATCTGAGATAAGCATTACATCTAGATTGTTATCAAGAGTGAAGTACGCGTATTCACGATGGTCATTGGGGCTTTTAATAACGTCCGTTTTTAACTCGGATGAGAAGGCTAATTGTGAAAAGCAGACAGTGAGAACATAGATAACAGATAGCTTGAATCGCATTAGCACTGGATGGAGCTCCTTGTTGATGCGGTGGAGAAAGTCTCTAGCTTATCAAGTCGTCGTTGCAGGTAAAGTGATAACGTCTTCATTCCATGTAATTGTTCCAAGCTCTCATATTATTCACTTGATAAAAAATGGAGTTGTTGCTCTAGGATGTTGTGAACTATATTGAGTGTATCGTGGCTAGTTGCAATCAAGGGCGATCACCTCCCTTAAACATATAGCCCTTTAAATAAAACTAAGAATCGCTCGATCATAGAGCATACAGTCTGCAACATTTAAGGATTAGATCATGAGTTATTTCGTAACCGGTGGAACCGGCTTCATCGGACGTTTTTTAGTGGAAAAGCTTCTTGCGCGCGGTGAGAAGATTTACTTGCTAATGCAAGATACCAGCATGCATAAATATGATGCATTGTTAGAGCGTCTTGGTGCGACTTCGAAGCAAGTTATTGCAGTGAATGGCTCGCTCACTAAAAAGAATCTTGGTATTTCCAAAGCAGATATGGACAAGCTCAAAGGTGACGTTACGAATTTTTATCACCTCGCCGCTATCTATGATTTATATGCTCCTGCAGAGGTGCAAGAAGCCGTCAACATTGAAGGTACACGCAACGCTATTGCTGCCGCTAAAGCGATGAAAGCAGGGTGCTTCAACCACGTCAGTTCAATCGCCGCTGCAGGTTTGTATCGTGGTATTTTCCGTGAGGATATGTTTGAAGAGGCGCAAAAACTAAACAACCCATACCTAAAAACCAAGCACGAATCTGAGAAAATTGTTCGAGAGGAGTGCAAGGTGCCTTGGCGCGTATACCGCCCTGGTATGGTGGTTGGACACTCTAAAACAGGCGAGATCGATAAGGTTGATGGCCCGTATTACTTTTTCAAAATGCTGCAAAAAATTCGCAGTGCAATCCCTCAGTGGATGCCTACAGTAGGTATCGAGGGCGGGCGTATGAACATCGTTCCCGTAGACTACGTTGTTGATTCGTTAGAGTATATTTCTCACGTTGAAGGCGAAGATGGTGGTTGTTTTCATTTGACTGATCCAGAGCCTCATAAATTGGGCGAGGTTCTCAACATATTCGCGAAAGCGGGGCATGCGCCAACCATGGCGATGCGTATTGACGCACAAATGTTTGGCTTCATTCCATCGATGCTGCGTAACGGTGTTAAAAACCTGCCACCAGTCAAACGCTTGACCAAAGCATTTTTAAATGACTTTGGTGTTCCCGAATCTGCGGTTGAGTTTATCAATTACCCTACGAGGTTTGATTCGCGTGAAACAGAGCGTGTGCTCAAAGGTTCAGGGATAGAGTGTCCGAATCTTGAAACATACTCCGCGCCGATTTGGGATTTCTGGGAGCGCAATCTCGATCCAGATCTATATAAAGATCGCACCCTGCGAGGCACGGTGGAAGGAAAGGTCTGTGTAATTACAGGCGCCACCTCAGGAATTGGGTTGGCGACAGCCCGTAAGTTGGCTGAAGCTGGTGCGATTACATGTATTGCAGCGAGAACAAAAGAAACGCTTGATGAAGTGAAGCACGAGCTTGAGCAAGCTGGTGGCGATGTTCACGCATATCAATGTGACTTCGCAAACATGGAAGACTGTGACCGCTTTGTTGCAGAGGTGTTGAAAGATCATGACCACGTAGACTATTTGGTAAATAATGCTGGACGCTCAATTCGTCGTTCAATCAATCTTTCATTTGATCGCTTCCACGATTTTGAGCGTACGATGCAGCTCAACTATTTTGGTTCATTGCGTCTGATTATGGGCTTTGCTCCTAAAATGCTTGAAAATAAAAGAGGCCATATTGTTAATATTTCGTCGATCGGTACCTTGACGAATGCGCCGCGTTTCTCTGCTTACGTTGCGTCGAAATCTGCGCTAGATGCCTTTTCTCGTTGTGCTGCTGCGGAGTTCTCGGACAGCAATGTTACCTTTACAACGATTAATATGCCGTTGGTGCGTACGCCAATGATTGGGCCTACGAAAATTTATGACTCTGTGCCTACTTTGACGCCTGAAGAAGCGGCAGATATGATCGCAGAAGCTATTATTTATCGCCCTAAACGAATCGCGACGCGATTGGGCATCTCCGCTCAGGTTCTGCATGCTTTGGTGCCGAAGGCGGGCGAGATCATTATGAATACGGGTTACAAAATGTTCCCAGACTCAGCTGCGGCGCAGGGTAAGGATCAGACGTCGGATAAGCCTAAAGTCTCTACTGAGCAAATGGCGTTTGCGGCTATCATGCGTGGCATACATTGGTAGTGACTTGCCAATGTGTTTGTTGAAATCCCGGCCTTGTGCCGGGATTTTTTGTTATTGGCCTGGTTGAAAAACGCTCTGATTATTGGTCATTTTAAAATGTAATAGAACAGTAGTTGGAGTCAGCAGGCAGTAGCGTTAACATAAGCGCGGGTTTCACCTCGAGAGAGGAATGTTTTTATAATTTCAACCAAAATAATTTGGAGATAATAAATGAGCGTATTAGTCGGCAAGCAAGCACCTGACTTTACAGTACCAGCAGTACTAGGTGATGGTTCAATCGTGGACGAGCTTACTCTTTCAGAAGCAATCAAGGGTAAGTACGGTTTGGTTTTCTTCTACCCGTTGGACTTCACTTTTGTTTGTCCTTCTGAGTTGATCGCGCTTGATCACCGTATGGATGATTTTAAGGAGCGTGGAGTTGAAGTAATCGGCGTTTCTATCGACTCCCACTTTACACACAACGCATGGAGAAACACTCCTGTTGATAAAGGCGGTATTGGTGCTGTTCGTTACACCCTAGCTGCGGATATGAATCACGACATTTGTAAAGCATACGATGTGGAGTCTGAGGGTGGTGTAGCATTCCGTGGTGCATTTCTCATCGACAAAGAAGGCATGGTTCGTTCGCAAATCGTCAATGACCTTCCATTAGGTCGTAATATGGATGAATTAATTCGTTTGGTTGATGCACTTCAATTCCACGAAGAGCATGGCGAAGTATGCCCTGCAGGCTGGAACAAAGGCGACAAAGGGATGGATGCTTCTCCCGACGGTGTTGCTAAGTACCTTTCAGAGAATGCTGAAGGTTTATAAGTCTTAGCGTTAAGACAAAAAAGCCGAGCGTTTAGCTCGGCTTTTTTGTTACTGGCTGAATGATCTATTTTGCATTAGCTGCGCTTAGTATGTTATCGGCCAACCGCCTAGGGTTTTCCATTTATTGATGATCGTGCAGAAAAGTTCGGCTGTTTTTTCAGTATCGTATTTTGCGGAGTGGGCCTCATGACCGTCAAAATCGATTTTGGCTGCAGCGCATGCTTTTGCAAGTACAGTCTGGCCAAAGGCCAATGCCGAAAGTGTATTGGTATCAAAGCTAGAAAAGGGATGGAATGGATTGCGTTTTATTTCAGCTCGCTCTGCTGCTGCGAAGACAAAACCGTGGTCAAAAGAAGAGTTATGGCCAACCAAAATGGCTCTTGTGCATCCGGTGCTTTTAACGGCTCTTCTAATCGGCGTAAAAATTTTGTCCAATGCGACCTTTTCAGGTTGTGCATTTCTATAAGGGCAATGAGGGTCTATACCTGTAAATTCAAGCGCTGACTTTTCGAGGTTAGCTCCTCTGAACGGCTCAACGTTGCAGTGCACAGTCTCTTTCCTATAGAGATTACCATCACTGTCCATATCAAGAATGACGGCTGCAATTTCGAGCAAGGCATCTGTCTTGGAATTGAACCCTGCTGTCTCTACATCGATCACAACGGGAAGAAAACCGCGAAACCGTGATGCTATGGAATGAGAATTGCTATCTTCGTTATCATTACAATCGTGTTCTGGGGAATTTAGGTCTGACACGCTTTATCCTTACTACCGTCACTCGCATAGACGAGTATAACAGAGCTATATTGATATTTGATGCGTCCGAGGCAAAGAATTGCCTGTATCGGCGTAATGCTGCCATATGAAGAAGGGATGACCGTTGTTGAAGAATGCCGTTTTGACACTTATAGGTCTCGTGCTATCTAGTCAAAGCTTCGCTGAACAAGAGCAAGAGCTTCGATTTCTAGCGCCTATTGACCGCAGTGAGTGGTATATATCTACTTCAATTTTTGAGTGCAGTATTATTCACGAAATTCCTCGTTACGGGCAGGGGATTTTTTATCATGAGGCTGGCGAAGAGCTCTTTTTCTATTCGCAGACAACGTCCAATCCAATGAAGCCGGGTGAGGCGGCGCTCGTTATCGAGGCTTCATCTTGGCGTCCAGGGAATGTCGTGCGTGATCTTGGCTATGCCAAAGTGGTTGATAGCGATAAGCCGATCTCTGTAGAGAGCCGTCGAGCGCAAGATATGATGAAGGGTTTGCTTGAGGGTATGAGCCCTACATTTACTCGACAAGCTTGGTATAGCAATGCATCGGTTCGTTTGTCGTTAAATAGCATTGGTTTTGCTAGCGTTCATGGCGCGTACCTGGATTGTATCTCCTCGCTTCTTCCAGTGAACTTCAGGCAAGTCGAGAGGACACGTGTCCATTTTGAGGTCGACAAATCGATTTTGTTGTCGAGTGACAAAAAGAACCTCGACATGGTTGTTTTATACGTTAAAGCCGATAGCACAGTGACGGCAATATACGTGGATGGTCATACCGATTCTTCGGGCAGACGTATTTATAACCGCCGACTATCAAAAGAACGCGCAGAGACAGTGACTCGTTATTTAACGAGCAAGGGTGTTAACGCCGATATGATTCAAACGCGTTATCACGGAGAGCGTTACCCGGTTGCCGATAATACCACCGTGCCCAATAAAGCGAAGAACCGACGCAGTACTGTTCGACTTGTTCGCGGTGAAAGCCTTTCTATGCCGACAAAAGAAGCCCCCGAGGGCGAGCTGAATTAGACATCGTCCTTGGTTGTTTTTCGGACGCCTTTTTCAGTAGAATACGCACCCCCTATATTTAGCGAACTCTATTACGGCACTTGGAGCATTTATGTCGAAGATAAACAAGGTTGTTTTGGCCTATTCTGGTGGTCTGGACACTTCCGTTATCGTCAAATGGTTGAACGAAGAGTACGGCTGTGAAGTCGTAACTTATACTGCAGACCTTGGTCAGGGCGAAGAAGTTGAGCCAGCCCGGGCGAAAGCCGAAGCGCTAGGTGTAAAAGAAATTTACATCGAAGACGTACGTGAAGAGTTCGTGCGTGACTATGTCTACCCGATGTTCCGCGCCAATACGATCTATGAAGGTGAATACCTTTTGGGTACATCCATAGCGCGCCCACTCATTGCTAAGCGTTTGATTGAAATCGCCAATGAAACTGGCGCTGATGCTATTTCGCATGGCGCGACTGGTAAGGGAAATGACCAGATTCGTTTCGAACTTGGAGCCTATGCGCTCAAGCCTGGTGTTCAGGTGATTGCTCCTTGGCGTGAATGGGATCTGAATTCCCGTGAAAGCCTAATGGATTACTGTGCAAAGCATGGTATTGAAGTGGAGGCCAAGAAAGGCAAATCTCCATATTCGATGGATGCGAACTTACTGCATATTTCTTATGAAGGGGACATGCTAGAAGACCCTTGGCAAGAACCCGAAGAAGAAATGTGGCGCTGGTCTGTTTCTCCGGAGAATGCGCCGGATAAGCCAACCTACATTGAGCTTACCTACACGAAGGGCGATATTTCGCACATTGATGGCAAAGCAATGACCCCCGCGCAAGTTCTAGAATATTTAAACAAAGTTGCAGGTGCGAATGGTATTGGTCGAGCTGACTTGGTAGAGAATCGATACGTCGGTATGAAATCGCGTGGTTGTTACGAAACACCCGGTGGTACCGTCATGTTGAAGGC
>NZ_LWFU01000930.1:0-726 GCF_001635135.1 Oleiphilus sp. HI0080 | reverse complement strand
CGAACTGGGCTTTGACGGCGCGATCAACTACAGAACAGAAGACCCAGGCCCGCAACTCGATAAACTCGCTCCCAAGGGGTTTGATTTGTTTTTTGAGAACACCGGTGGGCCGATCCAAAACCTCATTTTCGAGCGAATGAACGCGCATGGGCGTGTTGTTGTTTGCGGCATGATCGCCGACTACAACAAGGCAAAACCAAGCCCAGGGCCAAACTGGATCCCAATCATCAAAAAACGTCTGACGATTCAAGGCTTCACGATGCCCGATCACTTCGCCGAAGTACCGAGCTTGTTAGCAAAGCTCACACCTTATGTGATGGCAGGACAGATCAAGCACCGTGCACATGTTCTTGAAGGCTTGGAATCAGCCATTGAAGGTTTGAATTTATTCTTTACTGGCGAGAACAAAGGTAAGCTCATCGTTAAGCTGTAAGCTTGGCAAGGAAGAGCGAAACGGCTTCGCAGCCATGAGTGAAACAAGCTGCGAAGCTATTCTGAGCAGATCACGACTGCTCGCGCTTTTGTGTACTCTGTTGGCCTTCGGGGGCTCTCCAGGGTACGCGACTCAGTTTACTGAAGCTCGAACGTCTCCGTATCATTAAGACCGTTGTGTCTAAGCGCCTCCGTGCTGCCATCGCGGCCCGTGTCACTATCTGCCGTTGAGCCAAAGTTGAGGTTGCTAAGCCCTAAGGTCCCGCCACTTAAACGTCGAATCGTATAAAGCGT
>NZ_LWFU01000929.1:0-664 GCF_001635135.1 Oleiphilus sp. HI0080 | reverse complement strand
AAATTGTTGCTCGAATTGCCGATGGTTCCGATTTCGTGGACTTTAAGCCAGAGTTTGATAATCAAACCGTCTGTGGTTTTCTGAAAATCGAGGGGCACGCATGCGGCTTAATCGGAAACAACGGACCGATTACCCCAAAAGGCGCGGCCAAAGCAGCGCAATTCATCCAACTTTGCGAGCAGTCCAACACCAGCTTGCTGTTTTTTCATAACACCACAGGCTTTATGGTCGGTACGGATGCCGAACAAAACGGCGTTATCAAGCATGGTTCAAAAATGCTACAAGCCGTGGCGAATGCCACAGTACCCAAGCTTACGATTGTCGTTGGCGGTTCCTATGGTGCGGGCAACTATGCGATGTGCGGCCGAGGATTAGACCCTCGCTTCATCTTCGCATGGCCTAATTCTCGCACCGCGGTAATGGGTGGCGCGCAGGCAGGCAAAGTGCTGCGTATCGTTACTGAAGACAAACACGCAAAAATGGGCAAAGAAGCCGACCCGGCAATGCTAGACGTATTAGAAAAAGCAACGGCCGATAAGCTCGACAAGGGTTCTACCGCACTCTACGGAACCGCACGCCTTTGGGATGACGGGCTCATCGACCCACGAGATACGCGAAAGGTTCTCGCCTTTTTACTCGATATTTGTGACGAAGAGCGTCGCCG
>NZ_LWFU01000928.1:0-1218 GCF_001635135.1 Oleiphilus sp. HI0080 | reverse complement strand
CCATACCAAATAGCAAGTTCTTAAGCGATGTAGTGACAAGCGGGAACTTCGGCGAGTTGGATATGCAAATCAACATTCCTTTTTATATCGGTCTTGATCAAGACATTCTTCTCGCGCGCGATATCATCCAAGAAGCGGCTGCTTCAAGCCGCTACATTCATCTACCTAAGCCGATCGTTGTATTAGTAAAACAGCACATTGAAGACACCTACTTCGCCCTGCAGTTGACCCTTAAAGCCTACGTGCTAGATACGCAATACGAGAAGTTATTTGAGACAGATGTCACTCTAAGAGTAATGAGCGAGTTCAAAAAGCAAGGAATTTTGCCGCCGGTCATTCGCAATTCGGTGTTGATGAGTCAAGCGGCTGTAAAAACAGAGCCGACGTAAGTATCACAATGATTGGCACCTCGGTCTCACGTGCCAATCATACGCAGAGCCATGACACTTCATCTGGCTAGTCGAATAGATGTTAGGTCTTGATACGCTCGACGTCGCTGAAAACGCCTTTCTATGCAAATAGCATGGCATACCAACTCATCATAAACTCTTAGTTCACACCTTACTCGAACCCTTCACTTTTTCTCTAAGAGATTGCATCATCACGTAGAATGCCGGAATCAACAGTGTACCCACAACCGTCGCCACCGACATACCTCCAAATACGGTATAGCCAATAGAGTGGCGACTTGCAGCACCTGCGCCCACCGCAAAGATAAGCGGCAGAATACCCAAAACAAAAGACAAAGCCGTCATTAGTACGGCTCTAAATCGCATTCGCGCTGCGGTTTCTGCCGACTCAATAATGCTCTGCCCTGCCTTCTCGCGCTGCTCCTTAGCAAACTCAACAATCAGAATCGCATTCTTGGTCGCGAGACCAATCAACAACACCAGTCCGACTTGAGCGTACAAGTCGAGAGGGTTATTGATCGCAAGCAGCATCACGCCTGCCCCTAAGATGGCGATAGGCACCGAGAAAATAACGGAAATAGGAATACTCCAGCTCTCGTACTGAGCAACAAGGAACAAGTAAACGAATATAATCGCCAAACTAAACAGCAAGGGCGCCAAATTACCTGCCAGAATTTGCTGATACGCCATACCCGTCCATTGCGCTTCGTAGCCATCAGGCAAGCTCGTCTTGGCCACTTCGACAGCCGCCGCCATTGCGTCTCCCGAGCTCACACCAGGGGCGGGAATAATATTCACGGTGACGGAG
>NZ_LWFU01000927.1:0-284 GCF_001635135.1 Oleiphilus sp. HI0080 | reverse complement strand
TTTGTCAAAGGTGCGAATGGTCGTTAAGCGCCAGCCAACCTTTTCAACGGTTCCTTCAATCTCCTGATCTGGTGAACGAATCCAATCACCAACGACAAAAGGTCGGTCAAGGTAGATCATTAAGCCACCAAAAAAGTTCGCCAATAGATCCTTCGCTGCGAAACCGACTGCAATACCGCCGATACCACCAAATGCAAGCACACCACTGATACTAAAACCAAGTGTTTGCAGGGCAACAAGCACTGCCGTAATGATAATCGAAGCACGCAGTAGCTTTCCGAGCG
>NZ_LWFU01000926.1:0-957 GCF_001635135.1 Oleiphilus sp. HI0080 | reverse complement strand
GTTTCATTCTTTGCATCCACGACGATGCTGATTTTAGCGGGCTTACTGACAATCCTTGGTTCAACAGACAAAGCGATAGGCCTGCTTGAAGATCTGCCCTTTGTGATGCCAGCGACACGTGCCGAATGGGAACTGAAATTTCTACTGTTGATTGTGGTTTTCGTATACGCCTTCTTCAAATTCACTTGGAGCTTGCGGCAGTATGGCTTTGTGACAGTGATGATTGGCGGAGCGCCGGTGTGTTCGCGCGAAGAAAAACCAAAAGAGCATCGGGTGCTTGCAGAGCGGCTTGCGAAGATGGGGTCGATGGCGGCACATAACTTCAATATGGGACTAAGAACCTATTACTTCTCAATCTCCATATTAGCGTGGTTTATCAATCCGATTCTCTTTATGGTGGCGGCAACCAGCATCGTCTTTGTGCTGTATCAACGTGAGTTTAAATCGTCGACCTTGCGCACCTTAATGCAGAGTAAAACCATTGATTTAAAACGAACGCCAGATTTGTAAACAAGGTGTTTACCAACCTTCAAGGAAAGGAAGACCTTCCAGGTTCAAGCCTAAGGTGGCCCAAGAATAACCCTCGGTGTGCGTTGCCGTGATCGAAACAGTTCGGTATCGAACACTCAGCTCTAGCCCCAACTGCTCAATGCCGTTTGGATCTGGGATCGTAAAGTTTCCTGCATCAAGAACATGCCAAGAAAAGCCAAAGTCGACCCCCCAATGCCACGTTGAATTTGTATAAGCTACATTATACTTGTGCCCTTTGCTCCCGTGCCCGTAGCGAAAAGTGGCACCTGTCATTTGAGCACCTTCTTTGTTGAAATAAGACAAACCCGCGTAGTGCGCGATACCGATGACGTTGTCTTTATATAAGTAGGTGTAACGAGGCGTCCAACCAACACCGTCAAACAAATCCCAATCCCAAGCAGGCGTAGTTCGGGTTTCATCTTGCTC
>NZ_LWFU01000925.1:0-760 GCF_001635135.1 Oleiphilus sp. HI0080 | reverse complement strand
GCTCGGTTATTACGG
Organism: Oleiphilus sp. HI0080; assembly: GCF_001635135.1. Taxonomy (NCBI): domain Bacteria; kingdom Pseudomonadati; phylum Pseudomonadota; class Gammaproteobacteria; order Oceanospirillales; family Oleiphilaceae; genus Oleiphilus; species Oleiphilus sp. HI0080. The sequence goes on along the minus strand of NZ_LWFU01000925.1, from coordinate 745 downwards.
CAAATACTATCTTGATGATGATCCCATCGTTCGCTGCAAGCGTCCTTATATGATGGGTTATTCAGCGAAAGAGCAGAATGCACGTTTGTTTGAGGGGCTGGATGCAAGAGATGCCTTTGTCACTCTGCGAGAACAGCTCGGACTTATCGGGCATTCCGTCCCAACCCTGTACAAGCAGTACACTGAGTTATGCGATGAAGGCGGCACACGTTTCCATGGCTTTAACATTGATCCCGATTTTCAGGACTGCATTGACGGTCTAGTCGTTGTCGACTTGAATCGTTTAAAGCCGCTCAAGCGAAAGCGCTACGAGCTGGTAAATCATGATTTTCTCGCCTACGACGAAAAGTTGAAACAAACACCATGACAGAAAAAAAGAGCGCGCTGAGTGAAGATTATCGCTTTCGTTTCGGCGGCATAGCGCGCCTGTATGGGGAGCAAGGCTTATTGCAGCTCGCGCAAAGTCATGTGGCCGTCATTGGCATCGGAGGCGTAGGTTCATGGGCCGCGGAGGCCTTGGCTCGATCGGGTGTTGGAGAAATCACCTTGATTGATCTTGATGACGTGTGCGTGTCGAACATTAACCGCCAGGTTCACGCTCTTCAGGCTACGGTTGGCCAGATGAAAACAGAAGTAATGGCTCAGCGAATCAAGGAAATTAGTCCAGAGGTGCGTGTGCATGTGCAACACAGTTTTCTCTCGCCGAACAATGTTGCTGAACTGCTGACTAAAAACCTAGATTATG
>NZ_LWFU01000924.1:0-563 GCF_001635135.1 Oleiphilus sp. HI0080 | reverse complement strand
ACGCGCAGTGATCGAAATAAAGCCCACCAATTTTGAAGGACGCATCGCGATGATCCCTGTCGCCGCGATTTTAGTCGCCAGTATGCGGTTCGTCGGCCTTGAACACCCGCTATCGCTCGCCTATCGAGGCCCAAACGAAATTCCATTTAAGCGTTCTTTTGAGCGGGGTGAACGGATCGGTAATTTTGAGCATGGGTCCACCATCGTGCTGCTCTTCAGCGAACACTACAGCTTTATGCCGCAGATTCGTGAAGGTGAAATTATTCGGATGGGACAGCCTTTAATGACGCAAAAGCAACAGTAAAGGCAAACAGTTAGCAACCACACGCGGCCCAACAAGCCGAAAGAAATTACAACATAAACCAATACTAGGTGCATCGCTATGACAATATCGCAACAGACGCAACCCCAAGGGGCTGTCGCTTCCTTTCTTGCAGAGCTAAACGAATTGCGCTGGGACGACCATCGTTACTATCACCAAAGCCGTATTAATCAGTCATTGCACTTTTTAAGCTCAATCAGTTTTATGACGGCGTACATCATGCTGTTTATTAACCCCGGTG
>NZ_LWFU01000923.1:0-1111 GCF_001635135.1 Oleiphilus sp. HI0080 | reverse complement strand
TCTGTGTATAGGTACTCCATGTCATGGAACATGACATGGAGTACCTATACACAGATGGTGAGTTCTGGCACTTCATGATGACGGACGGTTCTTTCGAGCAGCACGGCGCAGATGCAAAAGCAGTAGAAGACGCAGTAAAATGGTTGAAAGAACAAGAAGTATATGTGGTTACGCTATATAACGGCGCGCCATTGACGGTTGCCCCACCAAACTTTGTTGAGCTGGAAGTGGTTGAAACGGATCCTGGCCTCAAAGGTGATACTGCACAGGGCGGTACCAAGCCGGCAACATTAACTACCGGTGCTGTGGTAAACGTTCCATTGTTTATTAACATCGGTGAGGTGTTGAAAATTGATACGCGAACTGGTGATTACGTTAGCCGAGCCAAGAGCTAAAGGCTGATAAAATAGCTAAAGGCTTATCAAATAGCTAAAGGCTTAAGTCAAAATAGAGTTTCGAGGTACTTGCATGTGGCAGTCTGCTTGCACGCATGATGCTATAAAAGCCCGCGCTGAGCTGTACGCTCAGTTGCGGGCTTTTTTCTTTGAGCGGAATGTGCTTGAAGTAGAAACGCCTGTTCTAAGTCGTTCAGGTTCGACCGACCCTTACCTCGATAGTCTTCGTATAGAGGAAGAGTCAGTGCTTTTTTTGCAGACCTCGCCAGAGTTTGCAATGAAGCGCCTGCTTGCCGATGGTAGTGGTGATATTTATCAGATTTGCAAAAGCTTTCGGCGCAATGAAGTGGGCGCACGTCATAATCCTGAGTTTACGATGTTGGAATGGTATCGTGTTGGATGGAGCTTGGACGAGCTAATGAGTGAAGTAGCGACACTTGTGTGTCACGTATTGGGTTGTCCCGAGCCCAGGAAGCTTAGTTATAAGAAAGCGTTTCATGATGTTCTGGAGATTAACCCGTTCCAGGCTTCGCTGAGTGATTTGCGAGATTGCTGCAAAACAAGAACCGGCTGCGATGCTCTTGGGTTAGACCGGGATGGCTGTTTGGACTTGCTGGTTAGTCATTGTATTGAGCCAACCCTTGGCTTTAACGAGCCTTGTTTTTTAATGGACTATCCTGCTAGTCAAGCATCGCTCGCGCGAATCGAAAAGGATG
>NZ_LWFU01000922.1:0-735 GCF_001635135.1 Oleiphilus sp. HI0080 | reverse complement strand
CTGGCATCAGCTCAACAGCAGATCAAACGGCGCTTACGGGTACCGCATCGACTGCGTTGGTTGCTGGCGATATCGTAATCAACGGTGTAGCGATTGGCGCTTCAGATGGTGCTGTAGATACACAGTCTACAGGTTATGCTTCTTCAGGTGCGATCGCGAAAGCAGATGCCATTAACGCTGTTAGCGATCAAACAGGTGTTGTTGCAACGGTTTTAGCTAACTCGGCTGAAGGTACAGATGTTGCAGATGGTGCTGGCGCGGTTGCAGCGACCGATATAGACATCAACGGCGTAACCATTTCTCTTAGTAAGTCTGCGTCGGGTGACGCTTTCAACGATTTGTCAGGTGTTGCTGAGAGCATTAACGATAAAGCGGGCGCGACTGGCGTGACAGCAACTGTTGTCGCTTCTGATGCAGGCGCACGTATCGACTTAGTTGCAGAAGATGGTCGTAATATTACGATCGTTGGTGCGGCAGCAGGTACTCTTGGTCTGGCGACTGGTCTTGGTACTTCAGGCGGCGCGGCAACAACGGGTAACACTTACATTGGTAACTATTCGCTTTCTAGCCTTGATGGCAGTGACATCAACATCACGTCGAACACTGGTGATATTGATAACGCAGGCTTCGAAGCGGGCACGTTTTCGGGCGCAACGGCTGGTGCAATCGGTAATACACGTGAGGCGCTCACTGGTGCTGGTACTCTAACTCCTTTGGTGGCAGGCGACTTGACCA
>NZ_LWFU01000921.1:0-970 GCF_001635135.1 Oleiphilus sp. HI0080 | reverse complement strand
TCTGCAATAACAGAGAAGTGGCCACCCTCTTCAGGCGCGACCTTATCTTTTAGGCGAGCATAGAAGGCGCGTAGATCTTCTGTTGAGAAGACATTATCTAGAGACAGCATCGGGATCCGATGCTGTACTTGTTTAAACTCATTGGAGGGTGCACTGCCAACACGTTGCGTTGGGGAGTCTGGGCGCTTTAGCTCGGGATGAAGCTCTTCGATCGCCTTGAGCTTTTGGAACAAAACATCATAGTCTGCATCCGAAACGCTTGGAGCACTGAGCACGTAATACCGGTAATTGTGCTCGTTGAGCTGGGCTGACAGATGCGCAACCTCATCCGCCAAACTCTCTACAGACTTTTGAGTCACCTTAACTTCCTAATATCAAGGCCGAGCCTTACAAAGCTGCTTGCGTTCAAACTCTCGAATGCGCTGCTTACTATGCTCAATAGTCTGTGACGTTAGAACGCTACGATTCTCATCTTTCAGCTCGCCCTGCAAGTTGTCGGCAAAGCACTTCGCTGTTTCGTACATAAACTCAAATGCTTTGAGGTAGTCTTTAGGGCCTGGAATACTCATAAAAAAACTCACACCAGGCGTTGTCAACGAATCGAGCTTGTCCGGATCAAAGTAGCCAGGTTCAACAGCATTCGCAACACTAAACTGAATAGGACTGAGCAAGTCCTCCTCATGACGGTGGAAGATCGACATATCGCCATGCTGCATGCCGCATGCTTCAAGTAACTTTTTAATTGCCGCACCGGAAAACACTTGCCCGGTTCGCGCATCGACGTTTATGACGATGACTTCATGATCTGGTGTTTCTTGAGCTGCCGTTTTGTCACTTTGTCTAGGCTTATTTGCGCCTTTCTTCTCGGGCGATTTAGCAACCTTGGCGGCGGCACTTTTACTGGCCTTCACTTTCTTAGAAACAGGCTTCTGCTTCGCGCTTATATCGCCAAAATCTTGATTATCAACCA
>NZ_LWFU01000920.1:0-14802 GCF_001635135.1 Oleiphilus sp. HI0080 | reverse complement strand
GGTTTTTCTGATGCAACCGTTTTACAAAAAAATTCTCGCATTTCGAGAGCGAGCCCCAAATCATACTGTATGTCATTGATTTTATTAGATATAGCGCCACGATCAACAGCTTCAATTTCGACCCACCATCGACTCTCAAACTTAAAAATATTACGAATTGATGTACGGTAACCCCTGCCCTGCATTAGCGCCTGCATCCGCTTCGCCGAATCTATGTTTTCGAACACACCAAATGACAAAGCTCCATACAAATCTTCCTGCGTAATAATAAAGTTATCAACACCTTCGTCCCGAAACTTTCGATGCTCTTTTAACGATTCAGCGTAACTGCCAAACGGACCATAATAGACCCAGTAACGCGGCGCCTTTTCGCGATCTCGCTTAATAAGAGCCACACGTCGGTTCAACTCTCGCAATCGAACGTCAAACTGTTGCGCCACACCCTCATCGAAAATTGGACCCAGCAAAAGACAACCAGAACCCAACGGAGAGACGGACAACTCAATGACATTATCTGCCACCTGATACTTCGGACCAGCTTTCAGCTGCCTTTCACCACTCCAGTGCCATAAAGCCAAAACGACATTTATGGTAAAAAGCAAAGCTAGCCAGCGCATAACTTACACCCACCCCTTAGTCGCCAGGATGAACAACCCATCAAGAACTAAGTCCCCGACAAAATAACAATCTTCACTCGCCAATAGATCCTTCAAATTACTCGCATCGCCACCCGTAATAACAAGATCCAAGCCAGCCGCCTTAGCACTGCCCACAAACCCCCGCATACTTTCGATAAATGCTCTCATAACCCCGCGATCAACACATTCTCTTGTCGATAATGCACCTACAACCCTTTGTTTAAATCGATAACCGTCAGCGATTTTTGACGTTTTCCCTAACAACGCTTCACGCATCATTTCAAGCCCCGGCAATATATAACCCTCGACCTGTTCACCCGATTCATTTAATACATCCACAGTAACTGCGGAGCCAGCATCTATTACCATAACCCCTACAAAGCGATCGCATTCTGAAACTAAGCTGTATGCCGCCAACATTGCCAAGCAACGATCAACCCCCTGCGTTTCCGGATTCTCATACGCGAACCTAACAGGGCCGAACCGCTCAGCAGCCGCCGCCTGATATATATCCAACTCAGGATAGGTCGTACTTATGTCCTCTACCAACGCATTAAACTCACGCCCCTGACGAACCGCTGCCAACTGGACTTGATCGATGCCACCGTCCAAGCAAAGCGAACTCATTTTAAATTGATCCAATCTCGACGATCCGCGAGCAAAGACTTCTCGATCATTAATGAGCCTCCATTTGAGGCGCGTATTTCCAACATCGAACTGTAATATCAAAGCGGCCTCACACTTAGCTCACCTGCATGAAAAGACTCGAGGCCTGACGTCGTTTCAAGCAACAATGCACCGTTTAGATCAACACCTCGAACAACTCCCTCCACATTAGGACCATGCAATATCACCGACCTTCCTATTAGGACATCCAAAACCGCGTACCTTCCAATAAACGAAGAAAAACCTGATTCAGCGAATTCATTTAAACTGGACACCAGCTTATTCACGAGCCTTGCAGCCAGATCAGAGCGCCTAAGATCGACATAATCGGACAGACACGTCCACGGCTGATCAATTGCCACCCCCCCTTTTGGAGACATATGCGTATTCAAGCCCAACCCAAGAGTCACCCTCCAACTACTCGTAACCTCCCCTTGTAGCTCAACCAATATTCCCGCTACTTTCTTGCCATGAAGCCAAACATCATTAGGCCACTTCACACCAACCTCCTGATACCCCTCCTCTACCAATAGCTCAGCAACAGCGACGCCAACAACAATACTTAAACCCTGTAACTCAGATGTGCCTTTTACCCAATCGAAACACATACTCAAATAAAGGTTCTCAGCAAAAGGACTAGACCACACCCTCCCTCTTCGACCTCGCCCAGAGGTTTGCTGCTCGGCAAACAATATAGTGTAAGGAGCATCCACTCCAAGGTAATTGTGGACGTCGCTATTCGTCGAAGAACAAGATAAAACATGATGGAGGGATACAGACTTACATACAGACGCAGACAAAGAGTCCTTGACGACATCCATATCAAGAAGATCGAGCGCCGCTAAAAGACGGTAACCTTTACCCCGATGACTTTCATACTCCAACCCGTATTCACTTAAATGGTCGAGCGCCTTCCAAATCGCGGTGCGACTAACGCCAAGCTGAGCACCAAGTTCGGAGCCAGAATGAAACTGACCATCCGAAAGAGCATGAATGAGGGAAGAAATATGCATAGCTCGCCGCCTTGATAAAGACAGCGATTATAACGAGGATAAATTTACAGGCGCAATGCGGTGCGAGGTATTAGTCCAGCGGAGTCATTGTAATGTCGCTGGTCACATCAAAGTTCTGCAACTTCAAGCCATGCAAAAGAGTAGCCTCACCCCCAGTAGGGTGAACAAGGTCAACCGAACCAAAATCTAGCTCTTTAAATTGCGTGCGTGTACGCAGCGCCATTGCAACTGGCAAGTTTTCCCAATCGGCCGCGGTCATATCTGCCGGATCGACGTAACGGTAAGTCCCGTCTCCATTGACCACCTTGATGTCACCGCGATTACCAACAACACCATTACTATCCGCGCCAGCTTCTTTCTTAACAACATACGCCGAAGCTATATCAACATTCTGCTCCGACTGAACACCAAAAGTATCACTGATACCATCCCCATCATTCGTCGTGAAATTGTCAAAAACCAGCTTGATGCCGCTATCATTAACGACTCCTGCGGTACCCTCTCCGCTGCGTCCAGTCTCCCAAGTAAAGCGATTACGTTTGCCCTCGGCCTCTACGCTTTCCTTGAAAAACCTCTTCGAAGTAATCGTTAGACCTTGCTCTCCACGATCTTCCCAACGCCCTCCATCACCTTGACAGCTTACGCTATCGATACCGGTTCCGCCGATACATACAGCACCCGCCCCGCCAGCTGAGAACACCCTCTCCGATCCAACCTCATAGGTTTCAAGAACCATTCGGCCAAAACTCGCCCCACTCAGCTTGTCCCCTATGCGAAAATCAGTCACATCCATCCGCGACCAAGTTTCGGACTCATAGATAGCGAGCCCATCCTCAGTCACATCGAGAAGCATGTCTCTTAAGTGACGATCCATATTAAGGCCGGCCAACCAGAACCCTTTACCATCCGTCTGTTTATAAGTTGCCATCAAACCATCTCGCAACTCTATATCCGCATTGATCGCGATCCCTTCATCGCCAAAACGACCACCCGGACCCAGTGTTATTTGCCCGTTTAACCGACCTTCCAATTCAGGATATAAGCCTAGCCCGAAAAGCGAACCAGACACACCAGGAATGGCATAAGACGCACTAAGCTCTTCATTATTAAGGCTACTCCCGTCAGCAGAACGACCAAAACGGAAACCTTCACTCCTGTACGCAATATCAAGATCCTCGAAGCCAATCCTTAGGCCATCATAAAACTGCGTTGAACCAAGCACACCATCAGACGTAACATCAAGAGTGATATCGCCATCAATATAGGCTTCTATACCGCTATACATCAGACCAAAACCGTCCTCCACATAGACTAGGTTGGACTCATTATTTGGGCTAACAACACTTAACTCAGTATCAATGCGCAAGCCCTGGTAACCCGAATCAACATTTCCACCAGCCTGCAACAGGAGACGATTACTCCGCGCCGTCGCATCATACACACCATCTGCTAGCAACAAATTAACGCCTAAACCTCCCAAGGATTTAATTGGAGCCGAAGCATTTGCCTTATATGCATCAATGTTGTCTTTCGTCTCGCCAAGAACAATCGCATCAAAGAACAATCCCGCTTGTAAAGTATCGAACCCCAACGCCAAACCGCTACCATAATCTCGGGCTGGGTCGATTAACGCGTCAGGATCCTGATTTAACACATCAATCGTTAAGTTCGACAATGCAATCGTGCCCTCGCCACCTAGCGCGCCAAACCAATAGCCCAAATCAGACCAGTTGCTATCATCACCCCATGCAAGATCCCAACTACTGATCGTAGTCTGCATATCTATATTGAAGCCTTCAACACCATCTCGCCCTCCAGCCGCTATCTGAATCGCCTTGCTAAGGGACAGCTTGGTCCAGAGACTGCCATAACTCGGAAGAATAATTCCACTATCCACATCGGCGGTAACACCATGGTTATTCGGATTGGTACTTAAGCGTACCGCATCTACTTTTAACTCTGCATCCACGCTGGGCGCGACATACTCTATTTCTCCAGTCGCTCCGTTGAAGTCTAAAGTCGTTCCAGGGGCTGAATAGTCGAGAGAGAAGTTATCCAAAAAGAATTCGTTTCCGTTCGTCCTGTAACCCAACCGACCATTCGTAAGATTAAAAGCAACATCGAAGACATAGGCGTTTGCATTCGCTCCAATAAGCGTCAAACCATCGATCTCAAAATCCAAAAACAAACCGCCAATACTTGGTGCACCAGCAATCGCGGCAGTCAAGGTATCGCCAGGGTTGTCGATAAAACGAATTTCTTCTACCTCTATGCGCGCTTGATTACCAACCGTCGAAACTGTCGCATCGTTATTAACAACAAGAGAATCTGTAGTGTAGTCGAGGGACAATCGACCATCTTCGAGAATATCAACTAAGATACGAGCCTTGAATGTATCATCCGGGCCTGCAGCCCCCCCCAAACGAAAACCCTGAAAAGCGATGCCAGAATCATCATCAAAATAGGCAATTTCGGCGACACGCGTGTTATCTTCAAGGCTCAATGTAATACCAGACTGACCACTCACTCCGGACAAAAAATCATCCTCCAGAGCCTGCATCTCACCCACAGCGCTGCCCGCTAAAACCATCAAAGGCAAGCCGAATACTTTAGTCACGCTGTGTAGTCTGAAAAATCTCATCAACTCAATCCGTTGGAAAAACAAGCAGATTACCTTTCAATACGGCTTCGCCACTCATCTCAACGCCGAACAAATCCACCTGTTCAAAGCCAGCCTCAGTTGGCCGTTCGGTCGAACTACCCGCCAAGGTAAACTGAAAATCATCAAAGCGAATTGTCTCAGGCAAGCCGATTTCTAAAACATCCCTATTGAAGAGAGCACCATCACCACCAAAGCCTGAGTTAATTTCTCGGATCTGCATGGTAAGCCCCTCAAAGGCAATCCCGCCACGAAGGTTGTCGATCACAAACCAACCGCCATTCTGTTCGGTCTGCAAAGCGATACGAGCCCCACACACCTTACTTGCATCTGTACACAATCCAAAATAGCTATCGGCCAAAGGGCCTCCAGTCTCATTAATGGAGATATCTCCTGAGAGATACACACCGCTCTGCCCAGTCACCTCAGAAAGAGACTCGTCCTCAATCGATTGCAACTCAGCAAGCACGCTGGTCACCGATGTAAAAAACAGCATCAAAGCCAAACCAACTCGAATCATGGCTCTAGATCCCTAAAACGCACATCAAGATACTGAATCAGTATTCCCTCCACTTTAGCTGAGCCAAGGCTCGTGCCACCGATATCAATATTATCGACAGAGATATTAGATCGGTAGTCCGGATTACTATAATAGTCATCATAAAAGGCGTACGCGATATCTCCTTGCGCCGAACCATCCGACTGGCCAGCGGTATCAATGTTAGCAAGATAGTCCGTCGTCATTTGATCTATCTGGAAGGTCAACCCGCCCGTTAGGTTATCAGCACCGATATACAAAGGCTGAAATGTATTCCCCAAAGCAAGCTCAAGCTTAAAGTCGCTCATGGTCATTTTAGAGGTGCAAGCTGAATCTGAAACGGCACACGTTGACACTTCGAGAGCCGGAGTATAAAAATTCAGTCGAAACTCCGCAGCCATGCGGGTATCTTCTCCCCACAATCGAATATAAGAGCCGTCAAAAACTGCGCTTGCAGCATGGACATTAAAGTGTGTTTGCGCTTGCCCAAGATCATTAATCTCCAGCTCCACACCTAAGTCAGGGCGCTCACCAGCTAAAAACCCCGCGTCAGCAGGGCGGCTAGAGCAAGTGCCGGAACCCTGGAGGGCCGCAGGATCAAGACAATCATATCCCTGAGCAACATCCACCATTCGGGGAGCCGCGATTTCAAGAACCCCCTTCCCTGACAAACCAATATCATCGCCATTAAGTAAATCGATTTCGTAGGGGTTATCAAGGCGACCAAGATTCACGCCATCAAGCACCGCACCATAGTCACTGCCGGAACGGGCGATGTACATTTGATTTACATTGATCGTGACCGGGTTACCATCAGAATCTGTCACACCTGAAATTCTGAAAACTTTCCCCTCAGATGGATCGTGCCCATGACTAAAAGCAAAATCCTCCATCACAAAACCGATCCCCGCACCATCAACTTCCGACAAGTCATCATCGGTCAAAGCGGCGAGTTCGGCGCTCAAAGGAGCGGACCAAACGATCGAGATCGCTAGCGCAATAGAAACATTACGAAGACAGCTAAAAGCCCAATATACATGCAACATAAACGGAATCAGCGTCCTGATTTATCAAGAAGAGCCATTATAAAGAGAGGAGAATTTAAACATGTGAACTGAAACCATTCTTCACAGTCGTTCACAAATTAGGCAGAAGCGGCCGTTTATTGCGACCGCCCCGAGCAAAGACCATCTTTAACCTTGCTGAAGGAGGTTCCGCAAATCAATAATCGCCGCACTTGCACGAGACACATACGAAGACATCGTCAACGAGTGATTAGCAAGCACGCCGAAACCGGAACCATTCAACACCATCGGACTCCAAATTTGCTCCTGCGTCGCCTCGAGCTCCAAACGAATCTGCCGCAAGCTTACCAATGCGTTTTTGTCACTCAACACCTTTGCGAAATCATGCTCCATAGCACGCAACATAATAATCAATGCCCATGCCGTGCCCCGCGCTTCGTAAAATACATTGTCGATCTGCATCCAAGGCGTTTTACTTTCCTTAAAACCGGCACTCGCCGTACTCTGTTCAGCACTCCCATCTCCGGCCAAACCCATATCCAAAGACGGACGACCAACACTTTCACTTAAACGCCTAGAAAGCCCTCCCAAACGGTTTTCAACCTCTGACAACCAAGCACTCAAGTTATCTGCTCGCGCATAGAACTGCGCGTCAGGGGCAGAGGAGTCAGCTAACCGGGAAAGATAATCTTTCACCGAATCAATTCCACTCTGGTACTCTGACTCAGAAGCAGGGAGAGCCCAACTGTCGTTGTCAAAGTGAAACTGAGGCTCTGCCAGCTTTAAGCTGACGTCTTCTTGCGACTGACTTTGAGAGCGACTAATTTCTTTTCGCATCACTCTCGCCAGATCACGAATCTGAACCAGCACGCCAAACTCCCAGCTCGGCATATTGTCCATCCAGACACCTGGCGGAAAAATATCGTTCGAAATATATCCTCCAGGCTTGTTGAGCAATGTTTCAGCCACTTCCACTAAACTGGATGTTGTCGCAACCCCTACTGGTGCAGAATCTAACGCCAAGCCCGCTTGGCCCTGAACAATCTTTTCAAGCGGCAACAAGTCGGGCTCACTACTCCACCAAAACGTTAAAACAAGCACCAAAACCAGATATATAGAAATAACGATAGAAAGTGGCCGGCCTAAACCTCCCCCAACACCTGAAATCATTTCGGTAAAACGTGACAAAATCGATTCCTCATCTTAGAACTGAGCTAAAGTAGGTCTTTGAACAATATATCCTGTCGCAGCATCAACGCCTATCTCTCGTATCATTGCGAGCTCATCTTCGGTTTCTACACCAATCGCGACGACTTGAATATTCTGACTATGCGCTATTTGAACTGCCGCTCTCAAGAAGAACTGGTTCTCCTGATTTAAGTGGATATTACGAATAAAGCTTGGATCAATCTTCAACGCCGTCACTTTCACTCTCTGGAGATAGCTAAACGGAATCGAAGAGACCCCAAAGCGATCAATGCACAAACCAAACCCCCATTTGCGCCCCAAATCACAAAGTTTGAGCAAGACACCTTCACCAAAACCAAGTGCGTGCTCCGGCACTTCAAAAGTGACTCGCGTTAGAACCGTTCTGTGTTTTTCCAGTTGCTGGGTGAGCCACTGCATAAACACTTCGTCGGCAATAGCCGCTTCCGAAAGAGTGATATTGTAATGCTCTTGACTGTCACTCGAGGCCAACGCACTTAGCACTAACTCAACAACCAGCTGGTCAAACAGAACCATCAAGCCAAACCGTTTAGCCATCGGCAGAAATGTTGCTGCCACAACCAGCTGACCATCAACCTCGATTCGAGAGAGCACCTGCTTGTGGCTCAAGCTATGGTCGATAAGCGATCTGACCGACTGCTCATAAAAAGTAATCTGATTGCTGGCCAGCACTTCTTGCAAGATTTTCTGCCAGTGGTTTGCTTGACGCACCTCCTCAGAGAAGCCCTCACTTCCCTCTGAGACGTAACGCCTCCAGCCAGAAACACCCTTCTCCTGCGACTGCCTGAGCGCAAGATCTGTTTTTGAAAACAGGCTCGCTACAGTCTCGGCTTCGTTAACTGAAGCCAGCCCTATGTTGACCCAGTCATCTCGCAAGGCTTGGCGAAGAATCGTCAAGCCTAAGAGTTTAGAAAGCACTCGTTGAGCCAAATTCTCCGCGTCGTCCACGCTAACACCAGGCAAGAAAATACTAAACTGGGCTCCCGTTCTTCTCGAAATATAAGCGCCCCTATATTCGACAGCGATGTTGCGCAGTAATTCCGCAACCGAAAGCAAAAAATCATCCGCCTTTTGCCTACCATGATCAATATTGATCTGCCCAAAATCGTTCACCATGACCAACACGAGTACACCTACGCCGGAGACAGATCGATCCGTAAGATCGGACTTCAATCTCGAGTCGAAGCCCTCTCGATTAAACAGACCGGTCAACGCATCCTTTCTCGATTGATCACGAAGTCGCTCGATATCGTCCAACTGCTCGTCAAACACTCGCTTCAATTTAACAGACATCTCGTTCATCGAGCGGACCACAGCATCAAGCTCTCTCGTTGCCGGAGGGTCAATTAACTGATCAAAAGCACGACTTGCAATACGATGAGCCTGAAACTCGAGCTGCGAAAGCGGGGAAAGCAATTTGCGAAGGAGAAGATATAAAATCGACAATCCGATCGAAAGAACACTAAGAAATAAGACAAACTGAGATTTAAAAAGCGACCAAAGCTCTTTCTCTGCCAGCGCCGGGTTCGCCTGAACATGAACTGATCCCAGCTGGGTCCATCCAGACATAACCTTGGCGTGACCTACAAAATCCGACAATTTGATGCGACTTAAAAACCAACGAGGCACGCCACTGTCTTCAGACGATAAGGCTCTCTGCACGACAACACGCCCATCTGGGGCACGAAACTCAATCGATGCGTAGTCACCGCTATCAAAAATTGAATCAATCATTCTCTCCTTGGCAACATTAGACTCATCATCTTTTTGGCTCGAAAGAGCCAAACCAAGAAACGTCGCAGCATCCATGGAATAGCGGGCCAACTGCTGATCAATGTAAATGCGCGTATTCGCAAAGTTGAGAGAAGCACTCAGCCCCACCAAAAAAAGCACCAGCGCACCCACGGAGACCAGAACAAGCTGCTTTAAAGAGCGTTTTTTAATTGTTTTATGCATGTTCATCCATTGACGCGGACACGAGCGCAAGTTCGCAATTTCGCTTTAACAATTAGACAGATATGAATTGTGCGCAATAATGATGGGTAGAGACTAACAAATTTTAGAAGCCTAGCAAGACAATTGTTCAACGTTAGACGCAGTGGTAATCAATAACATGGCCGAACCAGCGCTAAAAGAGCAGCTGAGCAACTACATTACACGCAGAGTAACGACTCAGGCCGAAGCAGCCGTGGAGATCTATAAAACATGTGCTGAGAACGGCTGGAGAGATAGCGAACAGGTGCGCCAACTCATCGACACATCTGAAAAGCTCGCAAAGCTATCTCAAAAACTACCGAACAGACCTTTCATTGATAGCGCGCGAAAAATAAGCTCCCTTCTCAAACTTGGAAGCCTTGAAGACAAACCTTCACATAAAGCACTGAAAGGCATGACCGAAGCCATGATGCTGATCCAACGGCAGCTCGCGACAGAGCCTCTTTTGGATCAGCAACAACCCGACATCCCGATCACCAAAATATGTATTGCCACCAATGAGAAAAAGGCCGAACTAAGCCTTCCCGAAGCGATCGACTCCATCCCGGTAAAATACATCAATGACATTCAAAGCCAGATTTCCCCCGGAACATGCTTTGTCATTGGCATCGATTATCAAAAGCGGCGCTTTGGCTTCGAACTTGCTGCAAAGCTGACAAAGCAAAATACCGACGTAACAATCATCTTCTACAGCTCAGAAGAACCTGAGTTTGAATCAAGGTTACTTGCTGTCCGAAGCAAAGCACAGGCGTTGCTAGTCGGGACGCTCAACTCAAGAAACCTGACAAGAGCCATCAATCAAGCCTTCAACACTAACCTCATCAGCAAACCGCTTATTGCAGTAATTGATGACTCCATGTCACAACTAAAGTATGCAGAGAACGCCTTAACGGCGAACCAATTTGACTGCATTACGATCAACCAGCCATCAAACTTATTGCCGAGCCTCGAGCTCAACGAGCCCGACCTACTACTCCTCGATATGTACCTTCAAGACTGCAATGGAATTGAAGTCGCCAAACTCCTCAAGCAACATCCAAAGTGGAAAAACTTACCCATTATTTTCATGTCTGCCGAAGAAGATCCGGCCATCGTTGATGAGGCGAAAAGTCTTAGTAACTCACCCTTCCTCATCAAGCCAGCCAAACCGGCAATATTGGTGAGAGAAATAAACAAATTGCTGAAACACAACAAGACAACTTCCATCTAAATGGAGGGATTTAGCCCCTAAAATAAGCAAAACTGCAGCTATCTTGCATTAACGATTGCGTATCAAGGAAACCAGCACTAAACTTGGCGTCAAATGAAAATTCGTCAGCAAAGAGTGCCTAATGCCCTCCATACTCGTTTTAAACGGTCCGAACCTTAACTTACTAGGCAAACGTGAGCCGCACATTTATGGTTCAGAGACCCTTCAAGACATCGTAACCCGCCTCGAGACGCATACAGAAGGCACGACGTTTTCAATCAAGCATTTTCAAAGTAACGCTGAGCACGAACTCATTGAACATGCACATGGAGCAAGAGAGAGTGACGTATGCGCCATTATTATTAACCCTGGAGCATTTACGCACACCAGCATTGCATTGAGAGATGCGCTTTTGGCAACAGATCTTCCTTTCTATGAAGTGCACATTTCAAATGTACATGCTCGCGAAGAGTTTCGACATAAATCTTATTTTTCTGACAAAGCGGTTGCCGTCATCTGCGGCCTCGGAACTCACGGATATGACGCAGCAGTCCTATCCGCCCTCCGAACTGCGCAATCGTAAGTGGCCTGAGAGAGAAAACTATGGATATCCGCAAGATAAAAAAACTAATTGAACTAATTGAAGACTCAGATGTAGAGCTTCTCGAAATCACCGAGGGAGAAGAATCGATTAAGATTTCTCGCCGCTCAAGTCAAGCAACCGCACACGCCGCTGCACCGACTCCAAATCCTGTCATACAGGCGGCACCTCCAACCACGACGGAACCGGATCAAACAACAGAACAAGCACTTCCTACGATCAACTCTCCAATGGTCGGCACGTTCTATCGCTCCCCCTCACCAGAAGCGCAACCGTTTGTTCAAGTGGGTCAGGAAGTAAATGTGGGTGATGTGCTCTGTATCGTTGAAGCCATGAAAATGATGAACCAAATCGAAGCAGATCGGAGTGGCACGATTTCAGAGATCCTGATCGAAAACGGAGCACCTGTCGAGTTCGATCAACCGCTATTTAGCATTTCGTAATAGGCCAGCCCTCAATCATGCTTAGAAAAGTACTTATTGCGAACCGCGGAGAAATCGCGCTGCGAATTCTTCGTGCGTGTAAAGAAATGGGAATCCCCAGCGTCGCCGTGCACTCCAAAATTGATCGGGATCTCATGCATGTTCGTCTCGCCGACGAATCAGTTTGCATTGGCGGCAATCAGCCCACAGAGAGCTACCTGAATATCCCAGCGATTATCAGCGCAGCAGAAGTGACCAATGCTGATGCTATTCACCCGGGGTATGGTTTTTTAGCTGAGAACGCAGATTTCGCTGAACGAGTGGAGCGCAGCGGCTTTACATTTATCGGTCCAAGCCCTGATGTTATTCGCCTTATGGGCAATAAAGTATCGGCCATCCAGGCAATGAACGAAGCGGGAGTGCCTACGGTACCGGGCTCCAACGGCCCTCTTACCAACAACCCTGACAGATCAAAAGCGATTGCTCAAAAAATTGGCTACCCAGTAATGATCAAAGCGGCCGCAGGGGGCGGTGGGCGTGGGATGCGCGTCGTTCATTCTGAAAGCGCGTTGCTATCCGCAATAGATCTTACCAAACAAGAAGCGAGAAATGCCTTTGGCGACGACACTGTCTATCTAGAAAAGTTTCTAGACCGTCCTCGGCATGTCGAAGTACAAGTCTTGGCTGACGGGCAAGGCAACGCAATCCACTTAGGAGACAGAGACTGCTCCCTTCAACGCAGACATCAAAAAGTCATTGAAGAAGCACCGGCCCCAAACATCAACGAGGCTGCACGGCAAAAAGTCTTTGAGGCCTGCGTAAAAGCCTGCATTGATATCAACTACCGCGGAGCCGGGACGTTCGAATTTCTTTATCAAGACGGCGAATACTATTTTATCGAAATGAACACTCGTATTCAGGTAGAGCATCCGGTAACAGAAATGATTACCGGCGTGAATCTCGTAAAGGAACAGATGAAAATCGCCAGCGGCAAGAAACTAGATCTTCAACAAAGCGATATCAGCTTCAAAGGTCACGCGTTTGAATGCCGCATCAATGCAGAAGATCCCGAAACGTTCATACCCTGTCCTGGCAAAGTCAATGTCTTTCATGCTCCGGGAGGAATGGGTGTCCGTGTAGATTCGCATTTATATAGCGGTTACTCGATCCCCCCCTACTACGACTCGCTGATTGCAAAAATCATCTGCCATAGCGAAGACCGCAACAGTGCATTGAACCGAGTAAGAAATGCTTTAAACGAGCTCGTGATTGATGGCATAAAAACCAACGCCCCTCTTCACCGTATTCTAGCGAATGACCCAGGCTTCGTTAATGTTGATTTCAACATCCACTACCTAGAAAAGCTCCTAAAATCTTAAAGAATCGAGATTTGTATGAACTGGATACAACTGAAGGCTGAGATTAAACCGGAACACATTGAAGCCCTTGAAGAAGGGCTTCTTGCTGCTGGAGCGGTCGCCGTAACGATGCAGGATGGCGCTGACCAACCCATCCTCGAACCTGACCTCGGAACAATGCCTGTCTGGGACAAGACAACACTGACAGCGTTGTTTGAACAAGACTCTGACACACAACGCATTCAGCAAGTTGCCGAAGATGTATTTAAGGTTTATGCGCCTAACGACCGCTTTCCATCCATCCAAGTCGACATACTCGAGAACGAGGATTGGACGCGCAAATGGATCGAGAACTTCAAGCCAATCTCCTGTGGTGAACGGCTTTGGATATGCCCCAGTTGGTGCGAGCCACCAAACCCAGACGCAGTCAATCTGCTATTAGATCCTGGACTTGCGTTTGGAACGGGCACGCACCCTACGACCTTTTTATGCCTTGAATGGTTAGATAAACAGACTTTAAAGGGAAAAACCGTGGTCGACTTTGGTTGCGGCTCAGGCATCCTTGGAATTGCAGCACTATTACTCGGTGCAGAGCGGGTTATCGCGATCGACATTGACCCTCAAGCGTTAACAGCCACCCAAGATAACGCAAAACGCAACCATCTAAACAAAGAAGCAATCGAATGTTATTTGCCAGAAGATTGCCCAGAGCTCAAAGCCGACATATTAATCGCAAACATCTTAGCGCAGCCGCTCTACTCCTTGCGCGACCACCTTAGCTCACTCTGCAAGAGCTCAGCACAAATTGCTCTGTCAGGCATCCTCAAAGAACAGGCGCAAGATCTAAACGTCCATTATCAGCAGTGCTTCGAAATGAACACCCCAGAATTCCAAGAAGACTGGTCGAGATTAACAGGAAAAAAGCACTCCGAATAACCATAAAGGTGAGTACGCAGACTCCCAAAAACGCGCTACACTGCAGATAATAAAGAGTTTTTATTGTCGACGTACAAGGATCCGTTTGCGCATGAACGCTGAGCAATACACGCGCTGCCCGCATTGCAAATCTACTTTTGAAGTAACCGAAAGCCAGCTTTCTGCTGCTAGCGGCAAAGTTCGTTGCGGCGCTTGCATGGAAGTCTTTGATGCTCTTGCCTATCTGATTAACAGCCACGCTGAAAGCGATCGCGAGATAGAAGCAGCCGACATACCAGAAGACGAATTATCCGCAAACGTAGATCGAGATAACACGCCAGATGCACCCGATGTAGCCGAACAAGCTCCCCCTCATCCCGAGGAAGACGATCTAGTTTTCGAAGATTCGGCAGAAGACCTCGAAGAGGCTAAAAACAGCATGTTCGAAGAACAGCTGAGTGACTCTTTAAAATCGATCGACACGAGTAAAGCCCACGCCTTTGCTGCCGAATCCAATGACGATGAAGAGCTTCCGGAAGAAGACACCGACGATGAA
>NZ_LWFU01000919.1:0-630 GCF_001635135.1 Oleiphilus sp. HI0080 | reverse complement strand
AAAATGTAAGGTCGATATACTGTCGGGGTTAGGTCAACCAATTCCAAGGAAAGTTGTGTTCATGGGTTTTACTTTATTGAGAAAGGCCGCCACGCTCGCCCCCCTCTTCGCCACCATTGCTCTATCCAGCGCATGCAGTGAATCTCTGCAGGAGCAAAGCGAAGAAGCCGAGGTTAAAAGCATTAACATCTTCTTTTCTAAAGAAGATGAAGCAGGAGCCCCAACAGGTAAAGCTTACTCCTACAGCCCTGATAACGGGCGCGTCATCGAAATCGCCACGATCAACGACACAAAGGACTCAGTTGCTGTTCTAGATACTGACGAAGAGGCTCCAGGCTACGAATTCGCAGCCTTTGCTGATGGAAGAACCCTCAAGCTAATTGACTATTCAAAGACTGCGACGAGACGCATATACGAGCTCGAAACCTATGCCACCGATATATGCGGTGTTTATCCAGTCAAACGACCTGCCTACACCGTCTTTGATTCTGACAGCGACTACTACCTTAGCACCGTCGACGACACCGCGATAAACGTGGCGCTCAAAGTTGGCAGTACCTGTGATCGCACCACTGACACTTATCGTCAGATCAGTTTCAATATTCCGGGCTTTCCACTCATCGCCGATAC
>NZ_LWFU01000918.1:0-1170 GCF_001635135.1 Oleiphilus sp. HI0080 | reverse complement strand
TGAACTGGCTGAAGATGAGAAGAGCTCATCAGAGGAAGGTCAAGAGGACGTTATCGCTGAGGCGGATGTCTACATCGCTTATGGTCGTCTTGATCAAGCAGCGACGATTTTGGAGCAAGGGATATCGGCTGATCCAGTTCGTGTCGACTATCGACTTAAGTTACTCGAAGTCTACCGAGATTCGTTACAAGAAGAGGCGTTCGGGAAGCAGATTAGCGAGCTTGAGGCGATTCAGGATCAAAGCGCTTTAGCGCGCGCTGAGGAAATTAGAGCAGAGCTTGAAGAGAGAATACGAGACCAGGCGGCCTCTTCTTCTCAAGAAGCCGACATTGATCACTTACTTGATGAAGACGAAGAGCAGGCGTTGTTGGGCGGTGATGACAATAACTTTGATTTTGATACTGTCGATGCGTCCAAAGATGAAGACGACGTTGAAGTGGTTACGGACATCGCGTCTGAAGACTCGGTTGATGAGCTAGAAAGTTACGCTGAAGAAGCGCTAGATGAAGTTGGTGATGAAGTAGATTTTGAATCTGATGACTTAGATGTTGATTTGGATATTCCTCTGGATTTAGAAGATGCCTCAACTTCAGTTAGCAATGAGTTGGAAGATGATCCGGGTATCGATTTTGAATCTGTTGATTTGAGCCCTAGTAACGACGATGAGATCGAAGATGCAGTTGTTTCAGATGAAGAACGAGCTGATCTCGAGCTTGATGATGCCTTAAATCTTGATGATTCGGACCTTGATAGTGAAACCGAAATTGAACTCGATTTAAGTGAAGAGTTGGACTTGGCGGAAGATGATCTGTCGTCGCTAGAGCTGGAAGACGAAAATCAGAATGTGGACTCTGAAGAAGCCATTGAAGATGTGCACGTTGATGATCTATCGCTTGAGCTGGATGAAGAGGTAGATCTGGATGGCGATGCTTCGGATGAGCTTTCAGACGCTGAGGTCGAAGACCTTGCTCTTGATGCCGATGATCTTGGCGAGCTCGAGGTGGAGCTGGAAGAGGATGGCGAATCTGACGGTGTGCTTACAGAGGATGAAGCGCTGAGCTTAGAACTTTCGGACGACTTGAATGAAGATCTAGACTCCGAAGTGCTATCAGACTCTCAGGTTGATGACGGCGGATCGGATGCGGATGATTTACTGTTGGATTTGGATGA
>NZ_LWFU01000917.1:0-778 GCF_001635135.1 Oleiphilus sp. HI0080 | reverse complement strand
CGCGCCAACGATCGATGCGCCCTCGGGTAGCTCCTGTTTACCTTTAAGTTCGACAAACACCGTGTAATTCGCCAGGCCATCGGAGAACAAAATGACATTGCCATTCGTCGTAGATGATTCAACTTGCATAAAACCTGGTGGAATGAACTCTGCCTCCCATGCGAGCCTTTCCGGCCACCGAAGATCTTTCTCGCTCATCGGAAGAGAGTGATGTGAAACGGCCTCATCATCAAGATCGAAAGCGAATTCTTCGTCGCGCGTCTCGGTAGGCAACTCTAGTTGCGTAAACTGGAAACTTTCTAGCGCCTGCCCTTTTAAACCGATCACTTGCGATTTGAGCAACAAACCTGAACGCTGATCTAGCCACAAATGGTAGCTATAGCGGAGTGCATCTTTCGCACTAATTTCGAGCTTCACCGCAGATCGATCAACAACACGCTCATAGCCTTGCTTATGAACAAAATAGTATTTGTGCCCTGGCATAAACCCTTCAAACGCGGCACTCACAGGGTTTTCAAATTCTTTTTTATCGAGCTGAACCAGCCTCTGCCCATTAATCAGGCACATCACCTCGCTACCTCGACGCAGAATTTCACCCATTGCTCCGTCTAACTGGGTGAGGCGCTCCTGCTCCTGTCCCTGATAGTATCGATGCACTACCCTCATGGAGCTGCTCATCTTACCGCGTGAAAACATAAACACGCCGCGATAAGACTCATTGGTTGCCGCAGCGCGCATTTTGCTTATCCACTCTCCAGCGTCATCGCCATCCGCTCGG
>NZ_LWFU01000916.1:0-270 GCF_001635135.1 Oleiphilus sp. HI0080 | reverse complement strand
CAAGGTCGCGATATGCAATCCATCCGAGTCGGCATCGGCAAGTATACAAACCTTGCCATAACGCAGACCTTCGAGGTTATCTGAGCCAGGATCGACACCAATCGCAACAGAGATATCATGAACCTCTTGCGAGGCGAGAATTTCGCTCGACTCGACCTCCCACGTATTCAGTATTTTACCTCTCAAGGGCATGATTGCCTGATACTCACGATCACGCGCCTGTTTTGCAGAGCCACCAGCAGAGTCACCCTCTACCAAAAATAACTCTGA
>NZ_LWFU01000915.1:0-396 GCF_001635135.1 Oleiphilus sp. HI0080 | reverse complement strand
GAAAATAACGACGTCACCACCCTTCAACCAACGCATTGCCGTCCTACGATCATAATGCTCTACCACGCCACTCATTGGGATAGCAGACATAACGCGCGTCGAAATATTCGATCTCTCCAGTGCGTCGCGCATCGCAAGCGCATTCATAACCGTCGCCAACATACCCATGTGATCACCAGTAACACGATCCATCCCAGCGGCATTCAAGGCGGCACCTCGGAACAAGTTTCCGCCGCCAATCACCATTCCAACTTGGACACCAATACCAATTAGCTGGCCTACTTCAAGCGCCATACGATCAAGCACTTTAGGATCAATACCAAAATTCTCTTCACCCATGAGCGCTTCACCGCTCAGCTTTAATAGAACGCGTTTGTACTTTGGTTGCAGGTTAGC
>NZ_LWFU01000914.1:0-1274 GCF_001635135.1 Oleiphilus sp. HI0080 | reverse complement strand
CAACTCACGCAAAGCTTGACGCATGCGGTGCTGTGTTGGGTACCAAGCCCCCTGATTCTGTGGCTCCTCCTGACACCAAACCACATCCTTTGCCTTGGTATAGACAGAAAGGATGTCCACCAAGTCCTGATGAGGAAATGGATAGAGTTGCTCGATACGTACGACAACAGTGTCGATAATTTCATTGCTGCGCTGATAGTCGAGCAAGTCATAGTAAACCTTACCGCTACACATAATGATGCGAGTGATTTTCTTTGGGTCGAGACCCTCCGAATCACCAATTACCGTTTGAAACTCGCCACTGCTGAGATCATCAAGAGTCGAAATAGCCTCTTTGTGACGGAGAAGACTCTTAGGCGTGATGGCAACCAATGGCTTTCGCAAAGGCCGTTTCACCTGACGCCGCAACATGTGAAAGATCTGCGCAGGGGTAGTTGGTACACAAACCTGGATATTGTGTTCAGCGCACAACTGCAAGTAGCGCTCCAGCCTTGCCGAACTGTGCTCAGGCCCTTGGCCTTCGTAACCGTGAGGCAGCAGCATGGTCAAACCACATAGTCGACCCCATTTATGTTCGCCACTTGTAATAAACTGATCTATGACAACCTGCGCCCCGTTGGCAAAGTCTCCAAACTGAGCTTCCCAAATAACAAGGGCATTAGGATTTGTGGTCGAATAGCCATATTCAAACGCAAGCACAGCCTCTTCCGATAATAGAGAGTCATAGATTTCAAGTCTTGGCTGGTCTTCAGCGAGATTCGCAAGCGGAATAAAAGTGCTCCCATCTTGCTGATTATGAAGCACAGCATGTCGATGAGAAAATGTTCCTCGACCAACGTCCTGACCAGTAATGCGCACTTCATGGCCCTCATTGATCAAGGTCGCGTACGCCATAATTTCGCCATAACCCCAGTTTAGCGGCAAGGCTCCTTGGTTCATTTTTTTTCGGTCTTCAATAATCTTTTGAACCTGACGCTGGATAGGGAATCCTTCAGGGGTCGTCGTTAACTTCTTACCAACTCTTTGAATTGTTTTGAGCGGAACGCCCGTTTTGGCACGCGCGGTCCATTCATGCCCAATATACGGTGCCCAATCGACATACATCTTTGAATTGGGCTCCAGCACCAAGCTACGTGT
Source organism: Oleiphilus sp. HI0080 (assembly GCF_001635135.1). Classification (NCBI taxonomy): domain Bacteria; kingdom Pseudomonadati; phylum Pseudomonadota; class Gammaproteobacteria; order Oceanospirillales; family Oleiphilaceae; genus Oleiphilus; species Oleiphilus sp. HI0080. Next base: position 137 of record NZ_LWFU01000914.1, on the reverse strand, counting down.
TACATGCTCACCATTATCCAGAGCAGCTCGATAATCATCCTCGAGCTTCTTGCTCTGCTCTGCGGTAACAAACCCTTCCTGAATCAACTTATCTGAATAAATCGTCCGAGTGGTCGGCAAAGCCTTAATGATCTCGT
>NZ_LWFU01000913.1:0-710 GCF_001635135.1 Oleiphilus sp. HI0080 | reverse complement strand
GCAACCAATACACACGCAACAAAGAGCACTGTCTGGAATGTCTGAATCTGACAAAGCTGTTAAAGACCTTATCAAAAATGAGTACCAGCATGGTTTCGTTACCGATATCGAATCGGAAACGTTTGAGCCTGGTCTAAACGAAGATGTGATACGCCGCCTTTCTGCAAAAAAGAAGGAACCTGAGTGGATGCTCGAGTGGCGTTTAAAGGCGTATCGTGCTTGGCTCGAAATGGATGAACCAGAGTGGGCACATGTTAATTTCCCGAAAATCGATTTTAACGAAATTGCTTATTACTCTGCGCCTAAGTCGAAAGACGACGGTCCGAAAAGTTTGGACGAAGTCGATCCAGAGCTGCTCAAAACCTATGAAAAGCTTGGGATTCCTTTGCACGAAAGAGCGCGCCTTGCCGGCGTAGCGGTTGATGCGGTGTTCGACAGTGTTTCGGTAACAACGACATTCAAAGAAAAGTTAACCGAAGCTGGCGTTATTTTTTGCCCTATTTCCGAGGCGGTGCATAAGCATCCCGAGCTGATCAAGAAATACATCGGCTCAGTGGTTCCTCAAAAAGATAACTTTTATGCAGCGCTCAACTCGGCTGTATTTTCAGACGGTTCATTTGTGTACATACCGAAGGGCGTTCGTTGTCCTTTGGAGCTGTCTACTTACTTCCGAATCAACGAAGCAAAGACCGGCCAATTCGAGCGTACAT
>NZ_LWFU01000912.1:0-748 GCF_001635135.1 Oleiphilus sp. HI0080 | reverse complement strand
ACAGTATCGAACAACTCCAAGACTATTTAGATCTTCAGCGTATCAGTCCGTTGCAAGACGCCGCGGTTCCTAAAGTAAACTTATCGGACTTTCCTTTCCCGGCTGACATCGAAGAGCGCATTCAGGCTCAGTGGGCGGATCTTTATCGTGTTGTCCCTTTGTTCGAGTACCGGCACAGCCTCATTATCGCAATTGACGAAGACGTTGATTACGACGATACGGTTCAGAATATTGAGTTTGTTACGGGCCGTCATGTCGAGGCATTCAAGTGTCGGGGTCAGGAGATCGATGCTGCGATCGATCATCTATACAGCACAGAAGCCTTGGTTGGTCTGCAGAACGGCTCAAGCGAAGCAACGATTGGCGATGAGCTGGAGCTGATCAAACAACAGGTTCGCGAGAAGCCAATTGTTCGAATCGTCACGCGATTGTTGTTGGAGGCCTACCGCAAGAACGCATCCGATATTCATATTCGACCAACCGAGAAGGGAGCCGACTACCTGCTTCGTATGAATGGCAACATGGTGCTGCGCTCGGAGATTCATAAAGAGCACTTGGCCGCGGTAATTAGTCGCTTCAAAATCATCGGTGGGATGAACATTTCAGAACATCGAATGCCACAGGACGGCGGGGCACGTATATCGGTCGGAGGGCATAAGCTTGAGTTGCGTATGTCGATCATTCCAACCATTCACGGGGAGAGCCTAGTCGTTCGGCTGCTGAATGCGGATCAACGCCTGTTCTCGCT
>NZ_LWFU01000911.1:0-255 GCF_001635135.1 Oleiphilus sp. HI0080 | reverse complement strand
ATCCTGAACAGAAGAGCCCTCGGCGCTGAGTTTGCGGCGTAATGTTGGCTCACTCATTCCTAGCTTTTCGGCAAGCTCTTTACTTTGGGGCAAAATAAGTTGCTCGTTGGTGCGGAGTTGGCGTGGTTCAAGTAGCTGGCGTGTTTTGGCGATAATGCTCGTGTCTTCTCCGGGAATGGTGAGAAGGTCTACCGGCGCGTTACTNAAAAAATTGCTTAGATCCGTTGGCGTTTTGACCAGCGGCATATCGAGATA
>NZ_LWFU01000910.1:0-14418 GCF_001635135.1 Oleiphilus sp. HI0080 | reverse complement strand
AACCAACAATGACAAGGCAGATCGTCAAAATCTCGGCCATGGCGCATTTCCTGTTTATAGTTGCTTGGAGGACGTTATGTCACCCCAAGTAAAACCGTAACCATAGCACTTGGCGTGTTGCGTAAAAAGGCACGGTTAGCAATACACTGTTGCAGATAAAACAAAGGCGCAAAGTGGATGCTATGCGCCTTGTGATGCGTCTAACCGTCTGACGTGGATTGGGTATTACGCGACTTCGAACAACGCCGCTGCGCCCATGCCACCGCCGACGCACATTGTCACAACAACATAGCGAACGCCACGACGTTTCCCTTCGATTAACGCGTGCATTGCCATGCGAGCGCCGCTCATGCCGTAAGGATGGCCGATAGAGATAGCGCCACCGTTTACGTTCAAACGATCGTGTGGAATCTCAAGTTTGTCACGACAGTAGATAACCTGAACGGCAAATGCTTCGTTTAACTCCCACAAACCGATGTCATCCATTGTGAGATTAAAGCGCTTTAATAGCTTAGGAATTGCGTAGATCGGACCGATGCCCATTTCATCTGGCTCACAACCCGCCACAGCCATGCCGCGGTAAATACCCAAGGCATTCAGATTGCGTTGCTCGGCCAGCTTGCTGTCCATCATCACAACCGCGGCAGCGCCATCAGAGAGTTGGGATGCGTTGCCTCCTGTGATGCAGCCGTTTTCGCGCACGGTGCGCAAGCCAGAAAGACCTTCGAAGTTCGTGCCTGGACGGTTACCTTCATCCTGAACTAGCGTAACGGTTTCTTTGCTGATTTCGCCGGTTTCTTTGTTTTGAACCAGTTTGGTCGTCGTAACAGGAATAATCTCTTGGTCAAATTTGCCGGCTTCCTGCGCTGCGGCAGTGCGCGCTTGTGATTCAACCGCATACTCGTCTTGCGCTTCGCGCGAGATGTTATAGCGCTTGGCAACCACTTCTGCTGTATCGAGCATGGGCATATACAAGGCTGGAGCATGTGCGACCGCGTTTGGGTCGATCATGCGAGTGATGTTCATCTTGTCATTCTGCACCAAAGAGATGGACTCACAACCGCCAGCGATCGTGATTGGCGCGCCATCTACCATGATTTGTTTCGCCGCCGTCGCGATGGACATGACTCCTGAGGCGCACTGACGATCCAGCGTCATACCGGCAACACTAACAGGCAGGCCCGAAGCCATTGCAACAACACGAGCGAAATTGCTGCCTTGCGTACCCTGTTGGAGTGCTGCGCCGAATACGCAGTCGTCGATTTCAGCCGGATCTACACCAGAGCGCTCAACGGCGGCTTTAACAGCGTGCGCAGAAAGGCTCGGTGCCTCTGTGTCATTGAATGCTCCGCGATACGCTTTTCCGATTGGGGTGCGAGCTGCACTTACAATTACTGCTTCTCTCATCTTGGTCACCTTATGCGTTTGCAGCGAGATGTGCTGCGGCCATTTTAAGGAACTTCTCAGTTTGACTTGGACCCGACGCCAATTCTGATTGACGGTCTGTGTCGCAAATCTCTGGCATTTTACTTAATACTGCTTCGCCAGCTTGCTCTTCTGCAGGGATGAATGCACCTTCCGTTTCGAATAGGCGTGTGCTTGCGTAACCGCCAGCGCCTGCACAAAGGATAAGTCGGTTTGGCGCATCTTCATGACACAAAGTGATTAATCCAGCGGTTACGGCTTCAGGTTGAAGCATCGCAAGCAACTGTTCGCTGAGTAGGTCTTCCGTCATACGTGTTGCCGCTGTTGGAGAAAGCGCGTTTACACGGATGTTGTTTTTCGCGCCTTCAAGAACAAGAGTGTTCATGAAACCAAGCACCGCCATTTTCGCAGCGCCGTAGTTGGTTTGGCCAAAGTTGCCATACATACCGGAGGATGATGTGGTCATGACGATACGCCCATAGTTCTGATCCCGCATGATCTGCCACACGGCTTTGGTACAGTTAACGCTGCCCATAAGGTGAACATCCACTACCAGTTGGAAATCTGCCAAATCCATTTTTGCGAAGGTTTTGTCGCGCAAAATGCCTGCGTTGTTGATCAGCACGTCAACACGGCCCCATTTTTCCATGGTTTGATTAACCATATCTTCCACTTCAGCGTAGTTTGCTACGTTTGCACCGTGTGCAAATGCCTCACCGCCTGCTTCTTTAATGATTTGTACAACTTCGTCTGCGGCTGCAGAAGATGCGCCGCTACCATCGCGTGCGCCACCAAGATCATTTACAACAACTTTCGCGCCACGCGCTGCGAGCTCCAGTGCGTGTGAACGACCAAGACCATTACCCGCGCCCGTTACGATGGCGACTTGTCCAGTGAAATTAATTGTCATTTTCTAAACCTTCATCTTTTCGTGTTGATGGAATATGTATTCCATGTCTTTACTTCACTAATTGCATGGTCAGCCAATCTGCAAGCAGTGCTGGTTTTTCGGAACCTTCAATCTCCACCTTAATATGGGTAAGAAATTGGAACTGGCCGGGGCGCTTCTCCGTGATGGATTTAAGCGTTGCCACGGCACGTATTCGGCTGTTTACTTTGACCGGGCTGATAAAACGAATTTTATCAAAGCCAAAGTTAATGCCCATGTATGTTCCCTCGATCATGGTACCGAAGGATTCCGCAAAGTGGGATAACATCGACAAGCTCAAGAAGCCATGCGCGATCGTCGTGCCAAATTCTGTTTCTGCAGCGCGCTGCGGATCGACATGAATGAACTGATGGTCCAAAGTGCAATCTGCAAACTGGTTTATTCGGTCTTGTGTGACTTCAAACCAATCTGACATGAAAGTACGATCAATCTGCTGCTTCATTTCTTCTTTCGTGATGATATGCATTGTGTCGCCTCAGAACCATTCGGTTTTCATGTCAAAGTGTGTGCTGTTTAGTTCTCCAACAAGCTCAGCCCAGTGTTTGGTCTTCGGTAACTCGCACTGATAGAAAAACTTCATGGCTTGTAGCTTGCCAAGATAAAAGTCTGCATCGTCTTTGCCTTTGTCTGTCGCAAGCGCCTTACTTGCGATATCGGCCTGTCGCAACCAGAGCCATGCGATGACAACATGGCCAAACAGCTCGAGGTAGCTGACCGAGTTCGAGAATGCGAGATCTAAATCGTGTGTTTGCGCAGCAGCAAAGACCTTTTGCGTGGTGGTGTTCAAAAGGCTAACGGCCTCATTGAGTTGATTCGCATAGTCGGCGAGCTCTCCGTTGGCACAAGCAGCTGCGGTTGTGCCGATTTCTGCCATCATCGCTTTGTATCCGGCGAAGTTATTCATCGGTACCTTACGGCCCATTAAGTCCAATGACTGAATGCCGGTTGTGCCTTCGTGAATTGGATTCAAGCGATTGTCGCGGTAGAACATTTCAACAGGATGCTCATTGACGTAGCCATGCCCACCAAGGACTTGAATCGCTTGATAGTTGGCTTTCGGGCCATACTCGGATGGCCATGTTTTGATGACAGGGGTCAGAAAATCCAAAAGTAGCTGTGCCTTTTCCCTTTCTTCGACGGATGGTGCCGTTCGGCTATCATCAGAGAGCTGGCTGCCATACAGGCACAAACAGTAAGCCCCTTCAGCGTAGGCCTTTTGCAGCAACAGCATGCGGCGCACATCGGGGTGTTCAATAATGTTTACTGGAGCGGAAAGAGGGTCTTTATTTGAAACAAGTCGGCCTTGCGGGCGCTCTTTTGCATACCATAACGAGTACTGATAACCCGTCAGCCCTGTCAGTGCCGCACCGGTACCGACAAGAATGCGTGCCTCGTTCATCATGTGGAACATGTAGCGCAGCCCCTGGTTTTCTTCACCAACCAAATATCCGACTGCGCCTTTATCTTCTCCAAAACTGAGTGCCGTGGAGGTGTGGCCGCGACCACCCATTTTGTGGAAGAGTCCCGCAAGCGCAACCTCATTGCGTTCACCGATTGAGCCGTCTTCATTCACAAGGAACTTCGGTACGATAAATAACGAAATACCTTTCACACCTTTCGGTGCGCCTTTAACGCGAGCCAATACTAGATGCACGATGTTTTCGCTCAACTCATGGTCTCCACCGGAGATATAAATTTTGTTGCCGGTGATGCGATAGCTGCCGTCTTCATGCTTCTCGGCAGAGGTGATGAGGTCGGCGAGTCCAGAGCCTGCACCAGGTTCTGTCATGGCCATGGTGCCGTAGAAGCGTCCTTCTCGCTGAGGCTTCACCCATTTTTCGATTTGCTCTTGGGTACCATGGGCTTCGATTAGATTGCAGTTTGCATCGGTCAGTGAGGCATAGCCCACGGTCGCATTTGCAGCGGCCGAGATGTACGAGTAGGCGACATTTGCAACGGCCTCTGGCAACTGCATCCCGCCCATTTCGTAGTCGCTTGACGGGCTCAGCAGACCGGCATCGATAATGGCGTCGATCGCCGGTTTAATTTCAGGAATGAGATGCACCTTTTCACCGTCAAAATGTGGTTCGTTCGCATCTACTTTGTGGCGAATGGGTAGGAAGAATTTTTCGGCAATGGCTTTTGAAGTGGATATCGTCGCTTTAAAGGTATCTTTATCGTGATCTTGATATCGCTCTCGTGTCGTCATCGCCTCAACATTGAGAAATTCATAGAGCATAAAATCAAGTTCGCGATCGCTTAGAATCGGTGCCGCCATGTGCAAAGTCCTCTAACAGGTTGGTGATCTATTTCTGATATAGTCTTGTATCTCAAGTTCTTCAGCCATGACCTATGAGGTCGGGGTAACTAAAAAATACATTCTTTTCTGTTCGAGACGCTCCTTTTTATGCCTAAGCCCGCAGTGACAAATGCCAATCTCCAGTCTAATGACAACCCCGATGACGACACTAAACGCATTATTTTTGGGGAGTTACTGCGTTTCTGGCGCGAGATTAGAGGGTTTAGTCAAGAGTCGCTGGCGTTTGAGGCGAGCTCCTCAACGCGCCATATTTCGCGCATGGAGAATGGTAAAGCTATGCCCAGTTTTGCGATGATCGAGAATCTGGCTCGGGTAATGGAACTAGGTAATCGCGATGCGGCGTATCTTTTTCTGGCGGCGGGACATGTGCCGCCTGCCGAGCCTGTGGCGTTTGAAGATTCGAAGTATCGTTGGTTGCGCAAGGCAATGACTCGTACCTTAAGAGCACTTGACCCAAACCCTAGCGTGTTGATGGATAGCTTCGGCACAATCCTGATGGTTAACGAGGCATGGGCGTCCTTCTGTTTTGATAGCATGGTTGATTTAAGCGGAGGCATGGCGGCGATTACCAATTACCACGACTTTTTGTTTACCTGTCAGTCCTTCAAAGACGCACAAGATCTTAGAATGAATTCGTTGTCGCTCATTTTAATGGCGATCAAGCAAGAAAGTGTGTTGACCGGCGATGTGCGATATGAGGCCTTATTAGAAAGGCTAATGGCATACCCGGAAGTGCCGTTTGGCTGGAAACAACGGGCAGCCAATCTTGAGCCTATGAGCAGTTATCGCGTGCAATTTGAACAGAACAGTCAGCTTGTTCGTTATTACAATGTGAGTCAGTCCGTAAGCGCGATGGGGCCGGTTTCCTTTGTCGCAGAGCCGAGGCTGATCATCACCACCTTGTTTGCCGAAGATGAAGGCCGAGAGCCGGTATTGCCCAAGATCATTCCTGAACATCCGTTGCTGTATACGTAGATTAAGGTTGCTGTCGTGTGTCTCTTCTAGCGTACATTCTCAACGTGCGCTTGGCTTGGTTCAGTACAGCGACCTGGCGACCTGTGTTCGTAAACCATTGTTCGTTTATTCTGAACAATCCGTTCAAACTTTTACGGTGTCTCCCTCAAAGGTTCACGCTTAACATTGGTCCTGTCATTTAAATTAAACGAAGGGACAAAGTAATGAATCAACTACAACTTTTGACTGCGCCAGTGGGGCGCGTTTTGCTATCACTCATCTTTATCACATCAGGTATTAGCAAGATATCTGGATACGCGGGCACGCAGGGGTACATGGAGGCGATGGGCGTTCCTGGCGCTTTGCTTCCGTTCGTGATCGCTCTGGAAGTGCTTGGTGGTCTTGCAGTACTTGTGGGTTTTCAGGCTCGGCTTGCCGCGCTTGCGCTTTCGGGTTTTTGTATTGTGTCTGCAGTTCTATTTCACGCAGATTTTTCAGACCAAATGCAGATGATTAGTTTTATGAAGAATATCAGCATTGCTGGTGGGTTTCTGATGGTGTTTGCGCATGGCGCCGGAGCCTACTCCATTGATAATCGTCGCTCTGCCGCCTAAGGCTTTTCGCAGTCATCCAACGCAAGGGGAGATACAAGCATGGGGTTATTAGTAGAAGGTAAGTGGCAAACGGATTGGTACGATACCAAGTCAACGGGCGGCAAGTTTGTACGCAAAGATTCAAGTTTTAGGAACTGGGTAACGCCTGACGGCTCTGCCGGACCCTCTGGTAGCGGGGGCTTTGAGGCTGAGGCCGGACGCTACCATTTGTACGTTTCATACGCGTGTCCGTGGGCACACAGAACTCTGATATTCCGAGAGTTAAAAGGGCTGCAGGATATGGTAACGGTATCAGCGGTCAACGCATTCATGGGTGAGGAGGGTTGGACGTTTTACCCAGGCGAGGGTGTGATTCCAGATTCTGTAAATGCCAAACAGCGAATGTATGAGATCTATACTCTTGCGCAACACGATTATACTGGGCGGGTGACGGTGCCGGTGCTGTGGGATAAAAAGCAGCATACCATCGTGAGCAATGAGTCTGCCGAAATTATCCGCATGTTCAATCGTGCTTTTGACCATATCGGAGCAAAGCCGGGCGACTACTACCCTGAGCCTCTGACGGCGCAAATCGATGAGGTGAATGCCTTGGTGTATGACCATGTTAATAATGGCGTATACAAGGCGGGATTTGCAACAACTCAGTCAGCCTATGAAGAGGCGGTTGAAGACGTTTTTAGGGTGCTCGACCAGCTTGAAGCGCGGCTCACGGAACAGCGCTATTTGGTTGGCTCCGATATCACAGAGGCCGATTGGCGTTTGTTTACAACGCTCATCCGGTTCGATGCGGTTTACGTTGGTCACTTCAAATGCAATCTGAAGCGGATTGCGGATTACCGGGCTTTGTCTCACTATGTAAGAGACTTATATCAACAGCCCGGTGTTGCCGGAACGGTCAATATGGATGTGATCAAAGCGCACTATTACGTATCGCACAAGAATATAAATCCAACAGGTATTGTGCCGGCAGGGCCAAGTATTGATTTTGACAAAGCACACAACCGGAGTGCTCTGACTTAGTTTTTTGCTTTGGGTTAGTGAAACGTGGCGCTCATTGCTCTAGCATGCAACTCGAGGTTTTATCCAGCGAGTGTTAGAACGATGAACGCATTTCAGTTTAATACAACAAAAAGCATTATCAGCGAAGCGGGTTCGTTAAAACGAATGGGGGAGCTTTGTGGCAGCCTAGAGATTGGCCGTCCAATTGTTATTAGTGATCAGGGTATCGTTGCTTGTGGCTTACTCGATCAATTAAAAGACGCGGTTTCCTCGACACAGCTTGAAACAGACTACTTTGTTGATGTGGTTGCTGATCCACCAGAAGATGTGGTTTTGGCAGCGATTGAATGCGCCAAGCAGCATAACGCTGACGGCGTGATAGGCTTTGGTGGCGGAAGCTCTTTGGATACCGCTAAGCTTGTTGCAGCTGCACTTGGTTCGGGCCAAGAATTGCAAGCTATGTACGGTATCGATCAGGTTGTAGGCGTTCGTTTGCCACTAATTCTTGTTTCGACTACCGCTGGCACCGGTTCTGAAGTCACCCCCATATCCATCGTGACCACTGGCGAAACAACCAAGGCCGGCATTGTATCGTCGACGCTTCTTCCAGACATTGCGCTGCTGGATGCTGAATTGACACTGGGTTTGCCTCCACATGTCACTGCGGCGACCGGCGTTGATGCAATGGTGCATGCCATCGAAGCCTACACCAGTGCGATTAAAAAGAACCCATACTCCGATCTACTTGCCGCTCAGGCACTCCGGTTGCTTTCAGACAATATTAAGCAAGCGACGTATCATGGTGCTGATATCGAAGCGCGCCAAAATATGTTGCTTGGGGCCTGCTTAGCGGGGCAAGCTTTCGCCAATGCGCCGGTGGCCGCTGTTCATGCTTTGGCTTATCCCTTGGGTGGGCACTTTCATATTCCACATGGCTTAAGCAATGCGCTTGTTCTGCCGCACGTGATGCGCTTTAACAAGTCGGCCTGTGGTGCGCTTTATGCACAACTAATACCCTATATTGCTCCGGATCTTGTACCTCCTGTCTCTAGTGAGAGCGAATCTGAAGAGAACCAATTGGCGTCGGCCGTTTGCCGCTTAATTGAGTATATTGAAGACTTAGTTAAAGATCTCGGGTTGCCGACCAGTTTGGCAGAGATGGGAATCGAAGAGTCTTATCTTGGAATTTTAGCGGACGATGCGATGCTTCAGACTCGTTTGCTTCAGAATAACCCGAAGGAAGTAACGCGCGATGACGCGCTTGCGATCTATCAGGCGGCCTTCAAAGGGATCGTTTAAGGGTATTGCTTAATTGCTTAAAGGAATAGCGTAATGGCGAAACAGCCAGTTTTTAAAAATACATTCCGACATTTTCAGAATGTTCAGACCCGCTGGATGGATAACGATGTGTATGGCCATGTGAACAATGTGGTGTATTACTCGTATTTTGATAGCGTGGTGAATACCTATCTTATCGACAAAGGTGGACTGGATATTCAGAATGGCGCGCAGATCGGTTTTATCGTTAATTCGAATTGTGTTTATCAGCAAAGTATCGCCTTTCCCGAGTCCTTAGTGGGCGCACTACGTGTAGATCGCATTGGCAATAGCTCGGTGGATTACGGCGTAGCCTTGTTCAAGGAGGGGCAAGAGCAAGCTTGTGCGTACGGAGCGATGACACACGTATTTGTTGATCGCGAGACCAACAAGCCTTCGCCGATCACCGGGCAGCTCCGCGATGCGCTACAGGCCATCGCCGTAGCCTAAGCTCTGAGGAGTTGCCTGTTGCACAATGCAGGATGTGAGCGGTGAATGTTTCAGATGGAATACGTTAGTTGGAATGCAGGGCAAGCATTGTTGTTAGAATAAGCCGATGCCTGCTTCTTTACACTCATCTGCCATGTTGAGAATATCGTCTTCAACCAGGCCACCATAGTCCAAGAGCTCGTCTTTAATTCTCTCCCATTCATGGTCAATACTGCAGGCGCCCAATGTGCGGAAAGAGCCGCATATATGTTCTGATATTTTAAGAACCAACAGTAAATCTTTTTTTAGCGTCCTGTTTTTCCGATCGAGTTCAAATATTTTTCCGACGCAATGGTGGTAAGAGATGATCTCGCTAATGTGGTCTGCAAGCTTCCAAGTCTTGGCCGTGTAGTAGCCGAGTACGGTATGGTCCGTCTTGTAATGCTCGTTCTCGACGTCTATCACTCTTCTTTCGCTGTCTTGGTATCCTTTTTCGAGCACTTCGAGGTAATCAGGATATCGCATCATCATCAGCGGTATGCCGCAATCATGAAAAAGGCCTAGAGAGTAAGCTTCATCAGAAGAGCCAACGCCAAGGTATTTCGACACGATCACTGAAGCGTTAGCCACGTCATTTGCGGTATCCCAGAAGCGATTTAGACCGGTGACATTGTCGTCGCTCAATACGCTTTTTAAGGATAGTGAAGTAGCAATACCGACGACACTGTCCAAGCCCATAAGACTTACTGCGTGATTAATAGATTTAATCGTTCCGGATAAGCCGAACAGAGGGGATTTAAGCGCTTTTATAAGGCTGCCGGATATACCCACATCTTTCGCAATAATACTGGCAATAACATTGATGTCGGGGTAGGGCATTGCAGATTCAATCTGCAGATCAGCGACGATCTGGGGTCTAGGAGGAATGACAAACCCTTTCAATAAATCATTTGAAAGTCTTTCATCAGAGTTATTCGACATTATTTACTGCTCCGTGTGGAAGTGCGCTTGTTCCAGTAAGCGCGTTCTTATGAGGGCATGTCTTAGGCGCGACGACAGAACTTGAAATCACGTTCAATAAATATATATCAAACTTGAGTGAATACAACTGACTCAGGAGACAAGGCTGTGAGGTGTTTCGGTTGCTGTTTCTGTTTCAGTAACGATGATTGCCCGAGCACGCGTTCGACGCCTCTTAATCAAGTGTCTGGATCGTTTTTCGCGTAAGCGGCCTTAATCCTCGTCAGTCCAGCGTTTGATCTCTCCTGTTCTGGGGCTTGCAAACGTCAGCTTCTTTTACAGTTTTTCACATTAGGCTTTCTAGGCGCTTTGTTAAGACCTTGAATTTCTTAACAGAATTTTCATGTGGCGTTTTCCTAGCTTGATTTTGGAACGTCAGGTTGACGAAAACACCAAAATAAAGAAAAAGGGAGTTAGCACCGATGAGCTTACTTAAGAAGATTGTGTATCCAGTCATTTTTATGGCCGCGACGATCCAAGCCGCCAATGCGTTCACCATTCATGGTGAATACTATGATCTACAAAATGTTTCAACGCTGTCAGAAGCGCAGGCAGCGATAGCGGGTGGACCGCAACTTGAGTTCGATACCGACAAGCTAGAGTTTGGCCGACCAAACGCAACGCCAACCTTCGATATCGGCACCGTAGACGAGTTTTTAACGGGTATGACCGCGACCATCACGAACCGCGTTGATAACGATCTGGGTGATGGTATTGATTTTGATCATTACATGGGGGAGTCGCTCTGGAGATTTACCGGTACCGCACAACTGGTAAACGGAGGTGTTCTGTCGGTGACATCCGATGACGGCTTTGCGGCTGGTTTTGATCTAAATATGGATGGAATTTTCGAAGATACAGAAGAGCTTTCTAGCTTCGACGGTCTTCAGCCACCGGGGTCGACTTGGCTATCTGATCCATTTGCTGGTGTAACGGGAACCTATGCATTCGAGTTTTTCTACTTCGAAGGACATGAAACACAAGCGCAGCTCATTTCAAACCTTGTTCCGGGCGCACCGATAAGCGTGCCGGAGCCTGCATCGATTCTGTTGCTTGGCTTCGGTTTAGCTGGGCTTGGTTTTAGTCGTCGAAAGGTAAAAGCATAACAGGCCGCCACTCTTTCATCCGGGTCTGCGATGGCTCGGATGATTTTTTTTGCGTGTCGCGGTGTCTGCCTTTCGATTTCTTCGATTCTAGAGCGGGCTGACGCTCTATTGAACACCGCTGATATTGCGCATGTATCGTCGTAATCGGACCCTACTGATTGCGATACGCCGCCTAGCTAGCATTTAAAAAGAACACTAAACGTCACGCCACTTCCATCATGTCTGTTTTTCGCCAGTATATTTGCCTGATGTTTTTCAGCGATGAGCTTGGCGACATGTAACCCCAGCCCCAAATGAATGGCTCCACCACTGGACCGATTTGTCGACATAGGCGCGCACAATTGCGCGATGTTTTCGGTGGCAAGCGGCGGCCCATCATTGGTGATGTCTACTTGTAGAAAATGCTTTTCCTGCTTTACGGTGATGAGGACCGCACCGTCTTTTGAGCAAAAGCTGGTGGCGTTATCCATGAGCTTGTCGAAAAGTTGCTCAAGGCGACTTGTATCACCAAGGATCTCAAACAGAACAGGCGCAAATGGCTGCACCTTAACCGGCTCTTTCCAGCTCTCAAAATAGCCTTGTAGGAATTGATTTAAATCCATCTTAGCCAAGCGTTCTGATTGAATAGCGCCTTCTAAGCTTGCGGCTTCGGTAAGATGGGTTGTTATCTGGTTAATTTGATCTGTACCGGCTGAAAGCCGTTTGATGTATCGATCATTGGAAAGTTCCGGTCTGGTTTCTTGTAAGAGCTCCAGAGATGTTTTGAGCTTGTTCAGTGGGTTGGCAATTTCGTGGCGCAGAGTCTGCGGAATCCTCTCCAGAAAATCGGTGTAGGATTGTTGTTTTTGGAGTAGGGCCGTCATTGTGCGCGATAGATCACCAATCTCGTCTGGAACATCTTTGCTGGCTTCGAGTTGCGTGATCTCGATTCGACCGTGTTGGTCTACTGTGGTTTTTGACTCGTTATTCAGTCGGGCAATACGCCTTGCAAGTAGAACAGCATACGCAAAAAACACCGATACAACGCCGATCACTGCGAGTGCAAGACGCGTTGCAATTGCCTGTATTTTGTCTTCTTCTTTTCCTAGTACATGTTTTGCGGATTCATCTATTACAACCACGCCCAATACACGTCCTTGCTCGATAATTGGATGGCAAGCGATGATACGTTCTAGCTCTCCGTTAAGGTTGGAGACGTATTGTAATGGACTATCTTTTACAAGAAGCGCGTCTTGCACGCACTGAGTGTCGAAGGCCAGAGGTTGAATACTATCGTGCGCTTCCCGTCCACCATAGGCCCATTCACGACCTTTGCGATCAAATACCCAGAGTCTGGCATAGGTGGTCTTTAGTTGTTCAATAACGCGTTGTAGCTCGCGCGCATGGAGACCTAAGGGATTGAGTTCGCTCGCTAGTTGTTTCGGCAAACTGGCGACAATAGCGCTCGGCCCCAATGTGGGTTTCTCATCAACATCAACGACAGCGATGTGCAACCTAGGGTCGAGCGCATTTAACTTAGTGGTCGGCATGCGAAGTTCGATCACATAACCTTGCTCTGTGTTTCGCCAAAATCCCTGTATGCCGGTTTGATGGCTCGGCGTTAGTTCGCCGGAAATTGGGTGTGTGTTATCTACGCCGTATTTCCAATCAAAGTCAGTAAAATAGCTGGCTAGATTACCTTCCCCTTGTGCCGGGATGAGAACACGCTTGATGGCGCCCAATGTATCTTGGTAGGTCAGCTGAACATGGTCATTGTAATCGAGTCTAAGATGATTCGCCTGGCGCTCTTGTATGACGTTATCCCGCACATTCAGTGCAACATAGAGATATCTTTGTGTCTGCGCCAACGCAAGTCCAAAAGCGCTTTCAGCCGGTAGCTCAGGGTCCGACTGCCAGATAGAAAAGCTAGATTCAAATGACGTTAATAGTTTTTGTTGGCCATTCCAGTCACCGAGGTTTCCATCGAGGCGGATCGGCGCAGCTACAGAAGGCGCGCTTAACGCGTGCTTTTCGACGAGGCTGTTGTCGTCTGCAGCTAGTAATTCGGCAATGTTCTCTTGCGTCGCAACGAGGCTGGTCGCGATGGCTTTGGTTTCGATCAGCTGCACTCGGCCCTGAGTAGTGATTGCGGCTTGCTGAATCTCTTGCCAATACGACCACGCAAACCAGGGAATAGAAAGTAAGCCCAAGCTTAATAGGGTGATTTGGGCTTTAATACCAAAGCGCGGCATTAGGGCGCTTCCCATCGATAACCAAACCCTGGTTTGTTGAGCACTGAATTAAATTCTGGGTCGATTTCGTTAAACTTCTTACGCAGATTTTTAATGTGGCTATTGATGGTGCCATTGGTCACCATGCGCTGCATCGTACTCTCGCTCAGGGTCTGATAATCAATGCCTTGCGCGCCCGCATCGTGAATGGCAACAAACAATCGAAACTCTGTGAGCGTCAATGGCACTGTCTGCCCCTTCCACGACACAAAAGAGGTTTCATGATGAATGTTCAAAGGGCTTTGATCGCTGGTCGCGGTGTTGTTTTGATTTAGGGCGCCATCAAAGGCTGTGCCTTCTGGAGAACAGGCTGAAAAAAGGCTCTGTCTAGCGGAATGAATACGCAATACAGACTTAACCCGCTCTGCCAATAACGACAGTGAGATGGGTTTTGTTTGATAATCCCATGCTCCGAGTCTTAGGCCGAAGACCTGATCGATTTCATCTGAACGATCAGTTAGAAATACGATGGGTAAGTTAGCCCCTTGATCCAGCAATTTCCGGCAAATTGTGAAGCCGCCATCCGGGTCATCCTCAAGCACAACATCTAACAACACAATATCTGGTTTTACTTCAGATATACCCGCTAATGCGGATGCGACATTGGAGTAACAGTAGGGGGTAAAACCGCGGAGGGATAATGCCTCAGCATAATTTTGCTGTTGATCAATGTCGTCTTCTACTATCGCAATGCTATTCGTCATAAGGGCTATGGTTGCTTCCAATTGTCTTGAATTGTGTGACCCTCACTTTACCTGAGTTCAATCCAATGATGGAGGATAAATCCACTTCTCCATAAGATCTCCAGACTTTGCACATATTGTCTCCAGAAGGCGGTGCCTAGCGTTCAACACCCGTCCTTGGATTGCGCGTAATGGAGCACTTGTCCAGAAAGCCAGAACATCTCACTAATCCTTCCAGAGAGTCTCCATTACTGGAGTGCAAGAAAATCATTCAATAGCGCCAACGCCTAGCAATGAACGGAATGAATGGAATAAGCGATTCGGGTTCCACC
>NZ_LWFU01000909.1:0-885 GCF_001635135.1 Oleiphilus sp. HI0080 | reverse complement strand
GCGGTATGGACGCATTGAGCAGATGTTTGCCGGCGGTAGTATTGAGACACCGAAAGGGCGTTTGGATATCCCGACGATTCCTGCATCGTCAGCCGGTCCCGATGTGCGCGAGATGATTCTCGGTTCGGAAGGTCGAATGGGCGTGATTAGCGAGGTCAAAGTGCGAGTGACACCTTTACCTACGCAAGAAGACTTTTATGTCTTGTTCTTTCCATCTTGGGAGCAGGCAAAGGCCGCTGCCAGGCATCTTGTGCAATCTAAAGTTCAGTTATCCATGCTTCGTCTGAGCAATGCTATTGAAACGACCACTCAATTGGCGCTTGCTGGTCATCCTGGTCAAATTACCTTGCTTGAAAAATATCTAGCGTGGCGCGGTGCCGGCGAGGGTAAATGCATGATGACGCTTGGTATCACAGGTTTGCCTGATCAGTGCCGCTCGGCTCACCGCTTGATGAAACGCCTTACTCGACCTTTGGGTGGCGTTTATACGGGCAACTTTCTTGGAAAGAAATGGGCACAAAAGCGCTTTACCATGCCTTATCTCAGAGAAGCGTTGTGGGAGAAGGGATACGTTGTCGATACGCTCGAAACGTCGACAGACTGGAGCAACGTAAATCATCTACTGAATACCATGGAAGACAATTTACGGACAGGCCTGGCCGACAAAGGCGAGAAAGTGCACGTGTTTACCCACCTATCGCATTTCTATTCACAAGGCTCCAGCATTTATACCACCTACGTCTTTCGTGCTGCGGACAGTTACGAAGAGACGCTGGCACGTTGGCATAAACTGAAAACGACCACCTCCGAGTTGATTGTGAACAATGGCGGTACCATTAGTCATCAGCATGGCGTGGGTAAAGACCATGCGCCTTACCTCCCGAC
>NZ_LWFU01000908.1:0-1015 GCF_001635135.1 Oleiphilus sp. HI0080 | reverse complement strand
GCGCGCCTTGACCGTTGAGAACGTTATGAAACCGCCAGTGAACCGCATTACAGCGACAACCATTGGGGATGCCTTGCAACAAATGCGGGCTTCTTCAAATGACTACGCCTATGTTGTTTCTTCTGATGGCTACGAGGGCGCAGTGCTTCAGGAAACGCTAGAGCAGGCGGTTGATAACGAAGCGAAGGAAAGTGATCCTCTAACGGAGGAGTACTTCGAGCAGAGCTGCGAGATTTCGCCTGAGTCGCTGCTTGAAGAGGTGATTCCGGACACGCTAGATACGGAGCATCCTTTGCCGGTAGTGAGTGAAGAAGGGAAACTAAAAGGGGTGTTATCGCGAGCGCGTTTGGCGAAAATCTTAGGGCGTTAACTTCAGGGTCGCAATCTTGGACTAAACTCTGGTGAGTTTATGTACAGGAGCGGCCCTTTTTGATTACTGAAGACCAAAAAACAGAACTCGTTTTTGAGCTATCTGCAGACCTGAGAGAGCTTGGCAAGCACGTGGTTGTGCGCTTGAGCAAGGGGGACATTGATGTGCCCCTGTTTCCTGCGATTGCCACAGAAGTGATGCGACTTGCCAATTCTCCCGAGTCGGATGCCGCTAGCCTAGCGGATCTTATTCAAAGCGACCCCAATCTAGCTGGCCACGTGATGCGCGTGGCCAATTCTGCACTCTACACGCCCAAAGCATCTATGGTTTCGCTGCAGCAGGCCATTGCGCGACTGGGCATGAATTTGATTTGTGAGATCTCTCTTGGTGTCGCGCTCAACGCAAAGCTATTCAATGCGCCGGGATATGAAAATCGTTTGTCAGATATTTCTCAGCATGGTTTCTGTTCGGCTCTCTGGTCGAAAGAAATAGCGCGCGCATCGCAGGAGAATGTTGAGTCTGCATTTTTATGTGGTTTGCTACACGGTATTGGTCGCGCTGCGTTTTTGCAGATGTTCTCGGATATGGCCGTCATGAACGGCATCAAACTGGATGCAAATAAGGTGCGCGAGTTAGAGGATGTGA
>NZ_LWFU01000907.1:0-876 GCF_001635135.1 Oleiphilus sp. HI0080 | reverse complement strand
GTAATGAGCATATGCACAAGAACTCACATTCATCGATGCATGAAAGTATGCATGGCGGAGATCATGGTATGCATGGTGGTCATGGGCATCATATGGAAAGCATTGCTGGTTCACCTGGAAAAGAAAGCGAGGTAGACAGAACGATTGAGGTCACGGCCAATGACTCGATGAAGTTTATTCACGAGCCTCTTGAGATCAAAGATAGCGAGACCGTCAAATTCGTAATCACCAATACTGGCGATACGGTACATGAGTTTTCCATTGCAACTAAAGATGAGCATATGGAGCATGGAAAAATGATGATGAAAAACCCGGACATGCATCATGGCCCAGGCGGCCCGTCTATCACTATAAAACCAGGCGAGACGGAAGAGTTGATATGGCGGTTTGAAGAAGCTTGGCAAGTTGAGGTAGCTTGCAATATGCCGGGGCATTATGAGGCTGGTATGCATAGCCCGGTGACGTTTAAGTAGCAAATGACATTACCAAAGTGTGCATACGATGACGCTTCGAGCGTCATACTTTTTTGCATCAAAAGCACAGCCGAACAATGCGCTGCGCTTTTGATGAGCAAGTCTACGATGAAAGGTATTTCTTACCGAACGTAATAGAGTACAAGATAACCGACCAGCAACACAGCCACCCATACAACCATTGTTTCGGTAGGCCATAGTTTCGCGAAATACCCCTTTGGTTTTCCTGTCTGCGAATCGTACGAGCTGGCTACAAGGCTTTTCAAGCTATTGATCGCCGAGTTTTCGCTTGCGACATATGCATTATAAACAGAGCGTGCGCCACGTTGAATGACACTTGGCGCCAGCTTTCGATATACCCAGTCAAAATCAAGATTAGTCGAGCGAAGCTCGGGTGGGTACA
>NZ_LWFU01000906.1:0-444 GCF_001635135.1 Oleiphilus sp. HI0080 | reverse complement strand
GCGAAATACCTGCTGTCCGTCTTTTGCACTACTTAGAACCTTCATGCTGTCATAACTTCCGCGTATCTTAGTGAAGCGTGCGGTCAGACTTGTGGCGATTATCCGACCAGGCTCAAGCTCGTTCTCTTTTGCAAGAAAGTTGCGGTAGGTATGTACTTCCTCGTCGCTTAGATTTGAGCGTGTTGCCAAGTGAGGCATTTTAACCCGGTTTAGTATGCAGTGACTGTAAGACTGTGACTGCTCCATACTAAAGCGCCGGAATGCTTCCCAGAAATAGCTGTCGGTAATGTGTTGGAATAAATCCAGCTGTGAAAGGCTACGTGTCACAAGGTCACGCACATTGCTTTGTGTCATCACCTCCTCGATCGCTGCACGCAGTAGCCAGTCAAATCCTTGCGCAGTTTTGTGAGCATAGACTTGGCGATACATTTGATGGCGGCTGTA
>NZ_LWFU01000905.1:0-834 GCF_001635135.1 Oleiphilus sp. HI0080 | reverse complement strand
GTTAGCGATTTTGGTTGCTACGCTCGCGGCATAGGATGGCTCACCGCCAAGCGCTCGAGTGATGTTTCGAGTCAGTAGTGCGGCAGCGATAATGCCGATCAGTATCGCGATGCCTGAGCCCAAGTACGTGCTCGTGGTTGCAAAGCTAGCAGTTGCGCTATTTTCATCTTGGTGAATCGCGATCAACTTGCGTTCTTCGGCAATAAAATCTTGCAGAATCTTGCGCATGTCTTCCATGTAGACGGGGCCATTACTGGACGTTACGAAGCTTGTCAGTGTACTTAATGGCCTCTCCCCTGAGAGTATTTTCTCGTGCAGATTTATTGCTTCGCGAAAGTGCTCAGATTGCCACGAACGCTCCAGCATTCTAACTTGATCAATGCGACTTGTTTGCGCTGAGTCATCTTGAATAAGCGGTGCAACGGCCTCGATAAGCTTATCAAAATGTTGTTTCCCTTCTCGGTAAGGCTCTAAGTAGCTTTCTCTTCCAGTGATGAGGTAGCCTCGTAAGCCGGACTCCATTTCGGTAACAGCGGCGAACAACTCGTCCCCTTTTTCGATAATCTTGTGGTCTTTATCGACTGTTTTTTGGCTCTCTATAAGATGGGAAAGCGTCTGGCTTCCTACCACCGAGATAATTGTGAACAGTACGAGAGGGATGGCAAAGCCGAGCCCTAGCTTCATTTTTAAACTGAGATTTTCGAACATATTCATCTTGCCCGCCCGTTGGATTAAATGCTTGTCCTAAACTTCTACTTCCCACTTCTTTTAGTTAGCGAGTCGTGAGAAAATCCTTTAACTTTGATGACGCTTTTGCGTTCTTAAGTAACCAAT
>NZ_LWFU01000904.1:0-922 GCF_001635135.1 Oleiphilus sp. HI0080 | reverse complement strand
ACAGCGCCAAACAAATCACTCATACCAGCATTTTGATTGCGAGAGTTCTGATCAGCACGTTTGATCGCTTCCTCTATCGTCGCCATCAAGCGCGCTCGATTCGGGCCAATTTCATCCAGTGCGCCGGAAAAAATCAGAGCTTCAAGCGCTCGCTTGTTCACCTTGCGCAAATCAACACGGTCGCAAAAATCAAACAGGTTTTTGAACGCGCCACCTTCAGCACGCGCCGCTAGAATACTTTCGACTGGCCCCTCGCCCAAGCCCTTAACCGCACCCAAGCCGTATACAATTTGACCCTGTTCGTCCACAGTGAATGTATAGTCACTGACATTTACATTTGGCAGAACGATAGCAAGCTTCATCTTGCGACACTCTTCAATGAGCGTGACCACCTTATCGGTGTTTTGCATATCCGCGGTCAGCACCGCCGCCATAAATTCCGCAGGAAAGTGTGTTTTCAACCAAAGCGTTTGATAGGAAACAAGTGCATAAGCAGCAGAGTGCGATTTGTTAAAACCATAGCCAGCAAATTTCTCTACCAGATCAAAGATTTTGAGCGCCAAGTCGCCATCAATACCCTGATCAATCGCCCCGGACTCAAACAAGCCTCGCTGCTTGGCCATCTCCTCAGGCTTTTTCTTACCCATTGCCCGACGCAATACATCCGCGCCGCCAAGCGTATAACCGGCAAGAACCTGCGCGATCTGCATTACCTGTTCCTGATAAACGATAACCCCGTAGGTTGGTTCAAGAATAGGCTTCAGGCTCTCATGCTGAAAATCCGGATGCGGATAAGCCACCGGTGCACGGCCGTGCTTACGGTTGATAAAGTCGTCAACCATACCTGACTCGAGAGGCCCCGGACGAAACAGCGCAACTAGCGCGATCATATCTTCTAGGTTATCAGGCTGAAGCCGACGAA
>NZ_LWFU01000903.1:0-785 GCF_001635135.1 Oleiphilus sp. HI0080 | reverse complement strand
GCAACTCAGCTAGCGCACCCCGCATAGCGACACCATTACTTACTCGAACCTCTCCGATGGCACCGTTCAAATTATTAACGAGCTCTGCATCAAAATACGCACCGTAAGTGGCCTGTGATTGTTCGTCATATTCCATCCGCCATTCGAAATCATTCAAAGTGTAAGACTCACTCAAATTTCCCAAAACGAGAGAGCTAGCGATCGCCTCAGAGGTGATCCGCAATATTTTGTTCTCTGCACGGTTCTGGGTGTGCGTTAGCGTAACGCTTCCATTGAGGATTCGCGTAGAGTCGCTTGCAGCCAATGTTAAACTAGCGAGATCAAGATCTATTTGACGCTCATAATAGGTACAGTCTACCTTTTCCTCTAAACCCTCAGAGACTTTATAAATTGAAGCACCATCTGCATCAAGGACAGAGCCGCTCACTGTAGATGAACTATTCAACACGACGGCTTCTTCGCTCAAGCTGAGCTCGTAAACCGCATGTTCGACCACTTCGGTTCTATCCGTTGGATTAGCGTTTAGATAGCGCACAAATAAGCGCGGCCCCTGCTTGTCGAATAATATCATCTCAGCCTGATCCGCAATCACTCTTGCGCTTCCATCAAAGTCATCGCGAACCACACGAGATGCACAATGATCAATATCGACTACATTAGAAAATTCGGTGTTATAACCCTCAATCTCTAGATAACGGCCGGTAATAAGACCATTTAACTGAATACCATTCGATCTAACACACTCATCAAACTCAATGCTAAAAGCATCTTGTACGCGATACTCG
>NZ_LWFU01000902.1:0-826 GCF_001635135.1 Oleiphilus sp. HI0080 | reverse complement strand
TTCCCGAATGCTTCTTGATTGAGCCGACTGAAACTGAGTCGATTGAAGAGCTTGAAGGCTTTGTTGCTGCAATGGAGAAGATTCAGAAAGAAGCTGAGGAAACGCCAGAGCTGGTGAAGAACGCACCATACACCCAACCAGTGAAACGTTTGGATGATGTAAAAGCGGCTCGAGAGCTCGACGTAAATTATTGGGCAGACTAAGGTCTGCTTCAACACAACAGTATCAAGACGCGCATGCTGTCATCAGCGTGTGCGTTTTTTTTCGCCTAAATGGGGCTAGACAATGCAAACGATGATTCTAAGAAAAGGCGCTGAAAAACGCTTAAAGCAAGGCCACCTTTGGGTCTACAGCAACGAGGTTGACGTTAAGAAAACGCCCTTGAGAGGATTCGCCGCTGGTGAACAATGCACGATTGAGTCGCACTCTGGGCAATTTCTTGGCGTTGCTTTCGTCAATCCGAATACGCTTATTTGTGGTCGTTTATTTAGTCGCGATAAGCAAGCGGTTTTTGATCGGTCTTTGATCGCGCATCGCCTAAATATTGCTTTGTCTCTTCGCGAAACACGCTTTGATGTGCCTTGCTATCGTCTCGTTTTTGGTGATAGCGATGGCATGCCAGGCTTGGTGATTGATCGTTTTGACCAAGATTTTGTGGTTCAAATATCTATCGCCGGTATGGAGATGTTAAAGGACGATATTCTGGCGGTGCTAGAGAAAAAGCTCAAACCACGTTCGGTGTTGTTCAAAAACGATGGCAAGATGCGAGAGTCAGAAGGTCTAGAGAATTATGTAGAGCAGGCTACAGGTGAGTTACAAGAGGCGG
>NZ_LWFU01000901.1:0-673 GCF_001635135.1 Oleiphilus sp. HI0080 | reverse complement strand
TGTCGCACCGTTACAAGCTGAAGTGAAATCACTTAGCAGCTCTGAGCTCACTGAAACCTATATCGAAGACTCGACCATCATCATCACGCCTCGAAAACAAAGCCTAAGTGAGCAAAAAACGGTTTCCAGCGTCACAATCGCCCCGTACGAAGGCGAAGACACAGACTCAGAACTTCTGATCGAAGCTGAAGAGTCCCAAACAGGGCTCGCTAACGCCGTGGAGCTGGATGACGAACTTCTTAGAAACTCGACCGTCGATGCGGCTTTTGAATCAGAACCTGTGGTAGATGTACCAACCTATCAAGAGCTTACAACAATCCCTGTCGCAGACATTCTTGAAGACGAGCGCTATCGTCCGCCTGAAGGCAATTTTGATTTTTCTTATATTGGGGATGATCTAGCACTGAGTCGCGACGCAGACAAACTCACGTTCTCAATTGGCAACATTCCGGGCATTGAGCAAATAAATATTCCAGAGGCCGTTACCGAAGGCAGTCCGGTGCAAATTTTGCCAAGAGAGGGCGGTGGATTTGATCTAACATTTACCGTTCCGCCTGCCGAGTAAAAATAGCCTTAACCAGAGCTCGCATCGAGACCTGCCAAATCTATCCAACTCAGCTCGCACCAAAAAAGGGAAGCCAAAACACGCAACTAGTTACGATCCCAACCTTGC